>JBDHQG010000501.1:0-3847 GCA_039806925.1 Limisphaerales bacterium | reverse complement strand
AAGCGCGCGGTCTCCTGCTGTGGATTGTGCAGGCCGAAACGTGGCGAGAGCACTTCAAAGTTCTGCTTCAAGCGGGCCAACGGATCGGACAAGCCGGTGCGGCCGGTAATCGGAATGCCATCGACCATCACGCCCAGGCTGCGCTGGCGGATGATGTCGGTGAAGAAGTCGCGCGCGCCACGCGTGTCGGAACCGAGGAAGTTCAGCTCATAGTCATAGGCGCTGGCGGCGAGGTAGACATAGCGGACCGCGAGATCGAACTGCGCGCGGTACTTCTGCAGCGCGTCGTTCCGGAAGATGCGGAAGGCGATGTCCTTGTAACGATTCTGCTGGGCCTGGCCGGCGGTGCGCTGGCGGAAGATGGTGCGCTCAGTGACCAATCGCTGGCCGGCGGCCACGGCGGCCAGATAGCGGTCGAAACTCTGCCGGACCAGCTCGGCCTGGTTGAAGGTCTCAAGCCGCATGGGCGCCTCGGAACGCAGCAACTGGCGCAATTCGGCGGCCATCTGCTTGATTTCAAAATCCTGCGTGGCGATATCGACATCGATGTCGGTCTGCAGTTGCGTTTCCTCCTTGGTCTTCTCGTAACGGTTTTGCTGGCCCTCGGCAATGTCCGCGAGTGTTTCCAGCGTCTCGGCGGCGATGCCAATGGGGACATAGGCGGCCTGCGCAATGTCGTCGAACGGAACAATGGCGTCGGAGATGTCCGACGGGATGGCCGCGATGAGCGTCTCCGCCACACGGGTCATGATGGACGAAATGCGTCGCAGGGCCAGTTGACCGTCCTGGGCCGCGGTGATTTTGCTGTTCAAGGTGGTCTGCTCGGTCCGGTTGGCGGTCAGGAGCGTGATGGTTTGGTTGCTCAACGCGACCCGGCTCGACAGCAGTTGCGACATGTCCTCGATCTGCTGAATCAGCCCGTCGTAGTTGTTCAACGCCTGTTTGAGGCGGGTCTCCTCCTGCAGCAGATCGGAGAGCGCAAGCTGGATCTCGCCAGGGGCCCGCCGGGTGCCGAAACTGGCGGGCGCGGTGAACGCCCAGCCTCCTGACGCCAGCGGATAATTCACCGTCAGGAACGGACCCGTGGCCACATTGGTCGTAAACAGATCCCCGCCGAAGTAGAACGACGGCGGCGAATTGCCGTCGTTGAACGGCTTGAAGTATCCCAGCACGTTGGTGAATCCCCGCGGAGCGGGCTGGCGACCGGTCAGTTCGGTGGCGGCCACATATTGGTAGTGATAAATGTCCGGCCCGTCGTAGCCGCTGGGATACGTCTTGCCCGCGCCGATGTCTCCCGAGTAGGGATACCCAAATATCTCGATGAGCCGGTTTTTGAAGTCGCGCTCCTGGTCGGTCACATTGGCAGTGAAGTCGTCCACGTCGTCCTGCTGGCGGCGCAGTGCTTCAGTCAACGAATTGGCCTGGTTCCACATCGTCACCGTGTTGTTCATTGCTTGCACGGCGCGATTGTAAACCTGCTCGAAGTGGCCCTGCGCCTGCACGCCGCTCGACGGAAGAAGGAGCGACGGGTCGATGTCGAATGGAACAACGCCCTTTGCCAATCCTAGCGGGTTCAGTCCTTTATCCACCTTGTCCAATTGCGCCTGCACCTCGCGGTGGTGGCTGATGACTTCGTCGAGTTCGAGCACGGTCTGCCGGTCAATCTTCTGGATCCCGACGTGATTCGTGTTTGGGTCGGTGCCGGGCAACACGGCGTTGCCCACCAGCCAATCGAAGTAGCTTGCCTGGGCGACCCGGCGCGCCCATTCGGTGACACCCCAAGCGCGGTCGGGGTTCGTGTCTTTGTAGCCTTGGTATTGGCCCTCGGGATCGTCGACGTACTTGGAACGGTAAGTGAGGTCCACAATTTCGGCGCCGCTCTTGGCCTTGGCGGCGGCAATGGCGGCAAACTTACGTTCGTCGAGGAAATCCACCTGCACCGCGACTCCCGCCACGAGCACGTTCTCCGAGCGCGGAATCCAGGTGAAGCGCGGGTGGCGCAGGAGATCGTAGTAAGTCTTGGCGGCGGTGAGGTAGTGGCCCCACGCATCGCCGTGACCTTGCGGAAAGAGAATGCGCGCGTCGTTCTCGTTGATCAGGCCGTCGAGATTCACATCGCCAACATTGTAAACGCGTTCGTAGGCCACCTCGCCCTCGGCACCCGTGAAGTTCCAGAGCAGGCGATTGTAAACCGGCCTCGCGCCGACGCCCGATGCGCTGTCATCACGTCCGCGCAACAAGGCCAGCTCTTCTTCGAGCAAGGAGTCGAGCTGGTTCTGGAAGGCGAAGATGGAAGTCGCCACCGTGCCAAACTCCAGTGAGTCGGAGAAGAATCCGATCGTGGGATCCTGCGCGTCGGAGAAGGCTTCATTGCCCAGCAGCATGTAAAAACCTGCGATGCGCGACGCCGCGAGCAGCAGGGCATTGTTCGCCGGGTCGCTGTCCACCGGAGGGAAGCCTTCGATGCTGAGGCGCTTGCCGCGGTTCAAAACTGTGGTGTAAGCCTCAATTAGACCAATGCTGTTCAAGTTTCCGCCGCTGGGATTGAGCGCGATGTCGCCTTCGTAACGCTCACCGGCCTGTATCAACATGCTCGCAAAAGTTGCGGTGGCGTTGTCGTGGAAGTTGGTCGTGCGTGCCTCGAAGGGATTGATGCCTTCAACCACACGCTTGATCCAACCGGGTGCGAACGCGGCGCGAGTTTGCGCCGTGCTGGACGGGTCGCCCACCCAATCGCTCCAGTTGGTCGCGCCCGCGACGTTGTAGCCGCGATAGCGGACGACGAACCAGTTGTCGATCAGCGTGAACAGGCTCGTCTCGGCACCATCGCCGAGTGTGATGGAGTTCAGTCCGGCAGCAGACGGCTTGTAGATGCGCCATCCGCGCGAGTCGGTGACTTCGCCGGTCGTGGGATTCACGTTGGGCAAGGCGACCGGATCGAAGTTCGCTTCGTCCGGGTGATACCACCACTCGAACTGGAGCCGGTCGGGATTGCCGCCGAAATCCGAGCTGTGCCGGAGCGTGAGGCGTTCGTCGAAAACATTGTCCGGAAAGAGGAGCTTGATGTCCCCGCGGAACGGGCCGCCCTCGACGCGGATGACATGCAGCGTGACCGGCAACGCACCGAGCGCCGGATCGTTGTTCTCCGCGAGCACGAGATAGTTCGTCTGGCCGGGAGCGTTGGCGGCGGCTGGCAATGGCAGACCAGCCGTGAGTGCCTTCGGCAGGCCGCCGAGATTTTCGAGGATCACCGCGCCCGCGCTGTTCGTCGTGAAGCCGATGAGCAAATCCTGATCGGGCGCGCCATCGCGATCGACGTCGATCCGGTTCGGATTGCGTGTCAGGTCGTAGAGCGAATCGATGATGCTATGAAACTTCGCCTCGCTGCTGAGCTGCTTGATGCGCTGGCGTTCGCTATCGCTCATCACGTTGATGAGCAGCAACGGTTCGCCAAGGCCTGATTCATCAAGCACCCCGGACCAGCTAATCGATCGGTTTGCCGGACTGTAGCTGAGCCGGGCGCGCAGGTAGTACGGCAGGTCCGAGAATGTCTGCGAACCGTTGGGCTGCGTCCCGAGGTTGACCTCGGCCGGGAAACGATAGCCGGCGTTGATGCCGGCGACGTTGGTGAGGCGCAACGTGCGCGTGGAGATCGGATCGTAGAGTCGCGCGGTCGTGGACAGCGTGTTGCTGCCATTGGGATTCAGCGTATCGAAGGCCACCTGTGCCGAAGCCCAGTTCTTGATCGCCGGCAGGCCGCGTTTGGCGTTGAGCAAGGTTTCACCGATCTGCAGCGCCGGCGTGTTGGTCGGCCAGACGATGTTGTAGGTCACGTTGACGGGCGTGG
>JBDHQG010000500.1:0-3856 GCA_039806925.1 Limisphaerales bacterium | reverse complement strand
ACGATCATCCACACCAGCATGGGAATGCGAAACATCGTCATGCCCGGCGCGCGCGAGTTCATCGCGGTGACGATGAAGTTGATGCCGCCCAGCAGGAACGCCACGATTTCCAGCGCCACGGCGAGCAGCCACAGGGAGTCGCCCCACGGGGTGAGGTTGTAGGCCGAGTTGGCCGAGAGCGGCGGATAGGAAGTCCACGCCCCGCCGAACGCGCCGCCGGGCACCAGAAACGCCGCGAGCAACACCACCGCGCTGAGGAAGAAGATCTGGAAGGACAGCCGGTTGACGCGCGGGAACACCATGTCGTCGCAGCCGATCATCAGCGGGATGCAGTAGTTGCCCAGGCCCGCGAGCAGGATGGGCATGGCCACCCAGAAGATCATGATGGTGCCGTGGTTGGTGACCATCGCGTTGTATTCCGTCGGCGACACCACGCCGAAACCCGGCACCGCCTGGCCTGGAAAGGCCAGTTGCATCCGGAAGATGTAGGACAGCCACACGCCCACCGCGGCCATGAAGAAACCGGTCAAGGTGTATTGCAGCCCGATGATCTTGTGGTCGGTGGAGAAGATGTATTTGCTCCAGAAACTCCGCGGGCCGTGGTGCGCGGACGCATGGGCCGGTGAATCATGGTGGATTGGAGCGGTGACGGTTTGGCTCATAGTCGGTGGTCACTCAAATGCGCCCTTGGTCTCCTCGGCCTTCTTTGGCTTCAGCCACTCGGCGTGGGCCGCGGGTGTCTCGATGTGAATCCGCGCCGCCATCATGGCGTGGCCCATGCCGCAGATTTCCGTGCATTGGATGTCGAACTGGCCTTCTTTTATGGGCTTGAACCAGCCTTTGATCGTGCGGCCGGGAATGGCGTCCTGCTTCAACCGGAACACCGGGACGGAGAAGCTGTGGAGAACATCGCGCGATTCGAGTTCGAAGTGGCAGACTTTGTCGAGCTGCACATGGAGTTGATCGACCGTGATGATGTCGTCGGCGGTGTCGAGTTTGCCGTCCAGGCCGGGGTGGCGGAAGGTCCACGCCCATTGCTGCGCGGTGATGCGCACGGTGTCGTCGGCGGGCGGGAGTTCTTCCTTGATGGTGTGCCAGACCTTCGCGGTCGCCACGTCGATCCAGCCGTCGCAGGCGATGACCAGGATGAGCGGCACGAGCACCCAGGCGAACTGCGCGCGCGAGTCGCCGGTGATGTAACGCGCCTTCACACCCGGTTGGCGGCGGAAGCGGCAGATGAAGTAGAAGAGCAGGAGTTGCGCGACCACGAACCAGAACCCCACCAGCCAGGTGACCAGCGAGAACAGCTTGTCGATGTCCGGCGCGTAGCTCGATCCGCTGACGAGGAGTTTGTCCAACATGAGGGCGCTTGGTTCGGGTTAAAGGACTTTGGAAACGATCCACGCGGCAAACGCTAGGCAGGTCAGCAGGGTGATGATGAAGAACACATTGGCCATGCGATTCGCCGTGGCCGAATCAGGAGAGGTGTTTTCAGGGTTCATAACGCGCGGCTGGACATGGGCGGGATTTACGGTTTCTTGGAAACGGGCAAGGAGGCATCCGCCTGCTCGCGGCTGGCAAAAATATAAGCCACGACGCTGGCCGAGGCTTCTTCCTGGGAAATCTTGAGGCTGGCCGCCATGTCTTTGAGGACGTTTTTGGCGATGGGCACCATCTTGGCGCCACCGACATCCTTGGCGTGGGTGCCGCGAACGCCGGAACTAAAGTTCTGCAACTGCTTGAGCATATACCAGTCGCCGAGCGGTTTGTGGGACGGCGCCTTGATGTTGGGATCGGGATTGCCCTGAAACTTGTCGCCATGGCACGCGGCACAGACGTTCTTGTAGAGTGTCGCTCCATGTTCGAGATTCACGCGTGACAGCTTCTGAATGGCAGACTTCTGGATCGTCACCTCGCCGCTCCCCGCCACCTGGACGATTATTTCCTGGTCACTCTTCGGTTTCGTCACCCCGACAAGCGGATTCCCGTCCTTCAGGATCACGATTTCCTCGACCGTCCGGCTCGGATGCGCGCGCGGCAGCTGCTCGATGTAGGTGGCGACATCCTTCACGGCCTGTTCCGATTTGACGGAACGCGCAATGGGCCGCATAAGCAGCCCCAGCGTGTCTCCGCCATGCGCGCCACGAACATCCTGGCGGAAGTTCTGCAACTGCAACTCGACGTACCACGCCGGCAATCCGGCGATCGTCGGGAACGATTGTCCGCCCATGGTGCGCCCCTCGCCCCGGCCGCCATGACAGGTGGCGCAAATTTTTGAGAACAGCAGCTTCCCTTTGTCCGCCTCCGCGGCCATCGCCGACAGAACAGACGCCATCAAGGCGATAACCAGCAAGGGTCCGGGTGTCATGTGGCGGCACGGTGAACGAGACATGCCGGCACGCACCCCGCCTTTATTGGCTAAAAGCAAACTTATATTGGCTGCGCGGCACCTTCCTGGCGGGGTGTGATCGAAAGTGGCGGTCAGAGGAAGGTGTGGACTGCGGAGGCAGGACTCCGCTTTGGCTGCACTTTCCATCCATCCCACGCGCGTGCCATCAGGGCGCGGCTGGTTTCTCTTTGAATCGCACCGCCCACTTCTCCGGCGTCAATCCGCCTTCGTTAAGCAGCGTCACTTTCGTCCACGGTTTGCCATCGATGCCCTTTGCCACCGCCATCCATTCGTCGGCGACCGGCTTGCGAGCATCCGGCAGCGGCCAGGTGGCGCCGGCATCCGCGCATTCCTTCCGCAGCTTGTCCCAACGTGAGAGCCAGACGTAGCGCACCGGGAGATGCCCGAGGCGAACGCGCGCGCTCAGTTCCTCGTCGCCCGCCACGGCGCGTTCGGCTTCCTGCCACAGCTTCTCGGACGCGGCGAGCGTCTTGAATCGCAGGAACGGCGCGTCGGTGCCCGAGTAGCAGGTGAGGTTGTGTCCCTTCGAAGCTTCGTGCAGCAGGTCGAAGTAGCGGGCGATGGCGGGCGACGCCGCGCCGTAGTAGCCGTCGAGGAATTCGCGGACGAGCGCGCGGTCATCCTGTTTCGGGTTCCACAACAGTTGCGCCAGCACCCAGGCGCGCAGCTCGGACATCTCCGAGCCGTGCGATTGATACGCGCCCTGCTCAAAGACCCCGCGAACATTGTTCCCTGCGAAGAAGCGCAGGTTCGCGCCGAGCGTGAACCAGTTCGGGTGCGGCTGCACGTAGTGCGCGAAGTCGGTCGTGTAATCCCAGATGTAGAGCCGCTGGCAAACTTTCGCCCAGCCGCGGATGTCGTCGGCGAACGCCGTGTTCGACGCGTGGTCGAGCGGCTCGCGGAAGTTGCACTCGATGCTGCACAGCCGGACGATGACGTTCGGGCGCGGCTTGAGCGTCTTCGGCGGCTTGCGCGTGTACTGGTAGGCCAGCGTGTCGATGGCGACGCGCGGAAACTCCGGCTCGATCTTCTCGGCCACGTAATTCACGAAGGCCAGCATCGTTCCGGCGTGCGAACCCTCCGCGTCATCGAGCGCCTTGCAGTCCGCGCATTCACACGCGCCGTGCCAGTCGTTCTGCGAGACGCTGATGATGCCGGCCTCGGGCGACTCGCGCAGCCACGCCTTCACGCGCCCGACCATGAAGTCGCGCAGCTTCGGGTTCGTCAGGCAGAGCTGCGCGTGATCGTGGGTGCGTTTGCCCTTGATGAGGCTGAACCATTCCGGGTGTTCGGCGAAATGCTTCTCCGGTGGCACGAGCGGGTAGAACGTGTGGACGAAGCCCTTGTACTCGATGCGCCCGCCGCGCTCGGGCGTGAGCCGCGAGGAGTTGCCGTTGCAGCCGTTGCGCCACGACCAGTCGGCGTCGAACGCGGGATACCAGAACG
>JBDHQG010000499.1:0-3858 GCA_039806925.1 Limisphaerales bacterium | reverse complement strand
CGCTCGATCTGGCCGTACCGCGAATGGGTGATCAACGCCTTCAACCGCAACCAGCCGTTCGACCAGTTCACCATCGATCAGCTCGCCGGCGATCTGTTGCCGAATCCGACGCTCGAACAAAAGATCGCGACGGGCTTCAATCGCAATACGAAGATTAACGACGAAGGCGGCGGCGACGCGGAGGAGTATCGCGTGAAGGCGGTGAAGGATCGCGTGGCCACCGTCGGCACCGCATGGCTCGGGCTGACCTTGAATTGCGCGGAGTGTCACACGCACAAATACGACCCCATCACGCACGACGAGTATTATCAGTTCTACGCGTTCTTCAACAACACGACCGACGGCGGCAATTACAGCGTCGCTCCGACCATCGAAGTTCCCAAGCCGGACCTGGGCGAAACGATTTCCTACGTCGGCAGCCGGCTCGAACAAACCAAGCGCGACCTCGTGGCGGCGACCAACGCCCTCGCCGCCGAGCAGCGCCAGTGGGAGAAACAGTTAACGAAGAAGGCCGACGCCTGGCGCGTGTTGAATCTGACCAACACGTTTTCCACCGGCGGCTCCAGCTACACGAACCTGCCCGACGGCTCCGTGCTCGGCACGGGAGTGAATCCGATTTACGACACGATCACGGTCGATGCCGACACCGACCTCACGGGCATCACCGCGGTCCTGCTCGAAGTGCTGCCCGATCCGAGTCTGCCGAAGAACGGCCCCGGACGCTGGGGCGCCAGCGGCAACTTCATCCTCGACGAATTCTCGTTCAGCGCCGCGCCGCTTCACGGTCCGCGCCCGGCGGAGACCAACCAGTTCTTCGCGAAAGCGACCGCCGACTGGGAGCAGCTCTACTATCGCGCCGAGCACGCGGTGGATCGGAATCCGAAAACCGGCTGGGCCATCGGACCGCGCTTCGGCCAGCGCCACTTCCTCATCGCCGAACTGAAGCAACCCACGGGCTGTAAGGGCGGCAGCCGGCTGTCGTTCCGGTTCGATCACTACCACGGCAACAGCCATTGCGTCGGCCGCTTCCGCATCTCGGTGACGACGGAGAAAAATTCGGAATCCCTCTGGCCCGCGGCGCCGGAGCTTCGCGAACTCGCGTCGCTCAAACCCTCAGCGCGCACGGAGGAACAAAGCCGTCAGCTCGCGACCGTTCACGCGCAGTCGTCCACCGAGATTCGCGCCCTCGAACGCGAGCGGCTTCGATTGGAACAGCGCCTCAAGGAACTGACCTCGCAGAAATTTTCCACGCTCGTCATGCAGGAACGCACCAACGCCCAGCCCCGGCAAACTTACGTCCATGTGCGCGGCGATTTTCTGACCAAGGGCAAGGAAGTCAGCGCGGGCGTTCCCGCAGTCTTCCCTCCGCTCCCGGCGAACCAACCCGCCAACCGCCTCGCGCTCGCCCGGTGGCTCGTCGATCCCGCCAACCCGCTCACCGCGCGCGTCACCGTGAATCGCTTTTGGGAACGCTGCTTCGGCACCGGTCTCGTCAAGACGAGCGAGGACTTCGGTCGCCAAGGCGAGGTGCCGTCGCATCCCGAATTGCTCGACTGGTTGGCCACGGAATTCATCCGCACCGGCTGGGACGTGAAGGCGATGCAGAAGCTGATCGTGATGTCGGCGACGTATCGTCAGGACGCCGCCACCGACGCCACGCGTCTCGAAAAGGATTTCTACAACCGACTGCTCTCGCGCGGACCGCGCTTCCGCATGGATGCCGAGATGATTTGCGATCAGGCGCTCGCGGTGAGCGGACTGTTGAACCCGAAACTCGGCGGACCGAGCGTTTATCCCCAGCAAGTGCCGAATCTCTGGAAAGAGATCGGCTTCCTCCGTCCTGAGATCGGCATGGACGAATGGCCCGTCAGCGAAGGCCCGGAACTGTATCGCCGCGCCATCTACACCTTCTGGCGGCGCGTCTGCACCTATCCCACGTTCGCCACGTTCGACGCCCCGAGCCGCGACGTGTGCGTTTCGCGGCGTCCGCGCACAAACACGCCGCTGCAAGCGCTCGCCGGTTTGAACGAACCGACGCTGCTCGAAGCCGCGCGCGTCTTTGCCCAGCGTATCCTTCGCGACGGCGGCGCGGACGACGACGCTCGACTCGCGTTTGCGTTCCGCGTTTGCGCAGGACGTGAACCAACCGTGCAAGAACAGACCCGGCTCCGCAGCTTCCTTGACCAGCAATTGAAAAGCTTCCGCCGCGACCGCACGAGCGCCGGGACGTTGCTGAACGTCGGCGCTGCTCCACTGCCGAGCGACACTGACGCCCGACAACTCGCCGCGTGGATGATGGTGGCGAACGTTCTTTTCAACCTGGACGAAACTTTGACCAAAGGATGACCAAAGAACCATCAACACAGCGTACGGTTGTTCGCAGGCTGGCAGTTGGGCTTGGCGCTTTCCTATTGCTCGCTGTCATGGTTGCGCCGCCATACGGCCTGTATCGGGAGCGCAACACTTACCAGTGCTCAACATGTCTATCCGAGCGAGACGTTTTCCAGTGGCGCATTGGTGATTGGGCTAACCTGTCGATTCCGCTTTCGTCGCAGCGCGAGCAAATCGTTGATTCGATGACTTTCAAGAAATTTACCCCTAGTCCTCATGTCCACGACTGGCGATTCGCGCAAGGTTCTCCCTACTACTGGTTCGGAACTCAGTGGGGTGGATGCGCCCTTGGTGCGGGCCGGCACCGAAACGAATTGGGAGAGATGGCGGAACGGTGGACGGATGAATTTAACGACTTTGTCTCGCGCAAGCTCACGACAGGCAGCATTACGACCAACCAGCTTTACGAAGCCCTGATTTCACCGCGCCGGTGGCGTGACGACACAAACGCACCAACATTCGCACAAGCCAGGGCGAAGCAGTTGGTGGAGGAGTTTTTCAAGGAACCCTGATCGAGATTTAGAGAGGAAGAATGAACCAACACACTTTGCACCCGCACGCTCTCGACCAACTCAAGTTCAGCACGCGCCGCCGCTTTCTCCAGCAATGCACCACCGGCATGGGCGCGCTCGCGCTGGGTTCGCTGTTCAACGACAAACTCTTCGCCGCCGACAGCGCGATGCCAATGCTCGGCAAGCCACACTTTGCGCCCAAGGCGAAGAACATCATCTACCTGTTCCAGTCCGGCGGACCGTCGCATCTCGATCTCTTCGACCCGAAGCCGGAACTGAAGAAGCGCGACGGACAGCAGGTGCCCGAGGAGCTGGTGAAAAACATCCGCCTCGCGCAGATCGGCAAGAACGCGAAGCTGCTCGCCTCGCCCTACCAGTTCGCGCGATACGGCAAGTCCGGCGTGTGGCTGAGCGAATTGTTGCCGCACCTGCGCAGCATCGTGGACGACGTCTGCTTCGTGCAGAGCTTCTACTCGGAAGCATTCAATCATGATCCGGCGACGCTCTTCATGAACACCGGCGCGCAACTGGCCGGCCGGCCGGCGATGGGTTCGTGGTTCAGCTACGGGCTCGGCAGTGAGAACAAGGATCTGCCGGCGTTCGTCGTGCTGATGACTGGCGTCGGCCAGCCGTTGACGAACGCATCGTGGGGCAGCGGCTTCCTGCCGACGGAACATCAGGGCGTCACGTTGCGCTCACAAGGCGACCCGGTGTTGTTCGTCGGAAACCCGCCCGGCATGGGCAGCCAGCGTCGGCGTCAGTCGCTCGATGTGTTGAAGGATTTGAACCAGGTGCGCTACGACGCGTTGAAGGATCCGGAGATCCAGACACGCATCGCATCGTACGAAATGGCCTACCGCATGCAAACGAGCGTGCCCGAGGTGATGGACATCTCGAAGGAACCGGCGCGGATGCACGAAGCCTACGCCACCACACCGGGCCGCGCATCCTTCGC
>JBDHQG010000498.1:0-3862 GCA_039806925.1 Limisphaerales bacterium | reverse complement strand
ACCACCTGATCGGCGAGCTGCTTCAGATCCTTCTCGGCGGGCCCATTCGCCACGTCCTTGCCGGCGTAGCGGCGGACGTTGTCCTCGGTGTAGGCGCGCTGGGCCTGAATCAGGTTGCTGCTTTGAATCTTGCTGAGATCCTTCTTCAACTCCTCGACCTCCTTCGACGCCGCGCCATCCATCTCGTCGCGGTTGAGCCGCACGGCGTTGTTGAACCCCTCGTTCGCACCCTTGATCTTCCCTTCTGACAGACTGCGGCGCGCGCTGCTCAGGAAGCTCAACACCTCGGACTTCTTCGCCACCTTCTTCTCCTGCTCCTGGCGGTAGTAATCGCTCGACGAATACACCTGCACCACGGGCTCGGCCGCGATTTCGTGCGTCATGCTGCCCGCGAACTTCGTGTAGTCGTAGTCCGGCGGCAGATACAGATCCCAGCGCGCGTTCTTCAGCGGCACGTCGAGCTTCGGCGATTCCAACTTCACGTCGCCCTTCGACTTCGGGAAAACCTGCCGCCCCACGTAGATCAACTCCACGGTGATCGGGGCGTCGTCAGAAGTCGAACGCTCCAAGGGCAGCAGCAGCACGTCGCTTTCCCTGCTCGGGCGGACCGGCTGCCCCGCAACGAATGCCGACCAGACATTCGCGCCCTTCGGCAGCTCGACGCGCAGATGTTGCAGGCCGTTGTTGCGAATGTTCAACGCCATCTCGGTCATCATCTGGCCGTCGTCCGCGACGACGGTGGTGAAGCGCGCGTTATCCACCAGCGCCTGCAACACCGCCGCCTCATCGAAGCGCTTCACCTCCACGCCGAGCGCGTAGCCGGGCCGCAGGTAACGATAGACCAGCACCGGCACTTCACCTGCCGCGTTCGCGCCCGCCGCCACGCCCGCCCACGCCGGCAGTTCGCGCACGTCGATGCGCACGAGCGGTTCCGGCGCGGTGGCTTCCGTGACTTGCAACGGCGGTTTCGCCAGCAGCACGATGGAGCCGGTCTCTCGCTCGACGCCGAGCGCCTGAACGCCGGCGAAGCTCAACGCGTCCGCGGTGGTCCGGTTTGTTTTTGCGGCGCGCGTCTCGTCCCACGTCACGACGAGCGTGTAGCTCCCGCGCACTTTGTTCTGAAGCTCGACGCGCCAGATGTCGTTCGTCTGGTCGCGACGGCGGATGTCCGCGCCGTTGATCTCCACGTTCGCGAAGTTCGTCGGCACGCGCAGACGGAACTCCTTCACTGGCGCGTTCTGAATGTCGTAACGCACCAGCGCGCGACCGCTCACCAGCGTCTCGCTCACGGAAACGAGGTTCACGATCTCCGCACGGACCCATGATTCGACGGTCTCCGTCGCGAGCGTGAGTTTCCATGCCCCGGCTGTGGCGGGATCGGTCCCAATGAACTTGTAGGCCAGCACGCTACCCAGTAGGACAGGCATCCTGCCTGTCCCTTCGTTTCCACGCGCTTGGTCATTCGGGACAGGCTGGAAGCCTGTCCTACTCTCGCCCAACACCGCCGCCGGAATCTCCGTCAACCCGTCGAACGCGGTCGTGCGCACCGCCACGCCGGCTTCGCTCGTTACCGAGACGAAGCCCGTGAGCTTCTGCACCTCGACGGGCGTTGCGCCGGTGAGATCGATGGTCTTCGGCAATTCCTTGTGGAGCTTCGCGAGCATTACCGCGAGTTGGTAGCTGCCGAGCGTACGCTCCTTGAGATTGACCTCCAGCGTGCGCGTGTCGGTTTTCTCATTCCACTGCGCGATGTTGTTTCCGCTCACGCTCTCGACCTTGTAACCCTCCGGCAACGCCAGCCGCAACGTGAACACGCCGGCCTTCTTGATCGTGTATTCGACGCGCGTCGTCAGCGTGAGTTGCTCGAAGCCGGACAAATTCTGTGGCTTGACGGGAAGCACGCTACCTGATGGAGTCGGCCCGTTAGTCAAACAAACAGGTATGTAAATCAAACCAAAATCACTTTGCGGCTTCGGCTGCTGTCCGTAACGAAACTGGTAATTTCACTCGCAGGACACGCATACGAGGCACGCCCGAATGGGCGTGCCCGAAAGCGTTCTTGCGAGGGCATACCAGTGCCCGTTACGGGGCGTGAGTAGGTCACGCCTCTTTTACGAGGACACTGGTGGAGATTGCGGAGAAAAAATGGAGGATCAAAAATGAAAGTTACAAAAAGGCTGATTGTCGCGTTCGTCACCCTGCTTGCCACAGTGCATCAAATTGCCGCAATCGAGGGAATGATCGCCAAGTTGGATGGCGAAAACGTGGTCATTTCATGGCCGAGCACAGGCACGGAAAACTATTTGATACAACACCGCAGCAGCCTTGATGCTGGCGAACCCTGGACAAACCTCACCAACAATTATCCTGCGGCGACTGGGACAAATCGAACGACATACATCATTTACGGGATCGCCACGCCTCCTGCGATGCTGATGGGTGGCGGTGGTGGAAGTGGCGGAAATGGAGGGGCGTCGGCCCTACTCGCCGCGAACTCCCAAGCCGCCGAGATGGAAATCACTGATGAACCACAGCAATTCATTCCTTGGTTCGACCGTTGGCAATTCCAAGACAGAAAGCCAAACATTTGGGAATCCGAGAAACGTCCGCCTTTTCCTTGGGAAGCTCAGATTTGGAACCTCACCATGTCACCCTTGTTTCTAACGCCTCAGCAAGCAAGCTTCAGCGTCCAGTCAGGAGCCAGCCTCCTGACTACTGCGACGGAAATGGGGTTTTTCCGCGTGTTCCACGTCCCCACATGGCAGCCGGAATTCAACGGTGCCACAGTGGATGGTTTCACGTTCGTCAGGGCTGATCACAAGGATTACGCGGAGCGGGTGGTCGCTTCTGAAGTTTTGGTGGACGGAACACCGACTGATTTTGCGGCCCGAAACAACAGAACCTTTTCTGGTGTCCCTTACGAGGGGACGGATTTCTTTTTCGACCGCATGAACAACGGAACACACCAGTTTCGACTCTTGTCCACGCTTCGTTTGGAAGATGAACTGAGCGAAACCGGTCAGCATCCGACTCTGGTCCTGACGAGCAAGGTTTTCACCGCCACGATCAGCAACCCCGTGCTGTTCACCAATTGGGAGGATTCCGCGATTGGTTCGACCACGGTGTTTGAGGCGTACAGTGTGGTTCCAAACGTGGATTGGACCATCGACGTGTATGACGTGGTGGGGGATTTCGTCATCAGCCAGTCGGGCCATTCGGCGAGCGGGAAGATCGTTTGGACTTGGGATTTGCACGATTTTTCCGGCACGCTACGCAACGATTGGGGTTACGATCCGGTGTTTCAATCTTGGATCACCATTGTTCCGCCGGGCATTCAAGCTGCGGCTGCCCAGCAAGTGCCGATGCCGAAGAAGTCGCTGGATTACCCGCTTGATGGTAAATGGCTGATTGTCTATCAGGATCGCGAAAAACGTCCCGGAGCGCGTACAGACTACATTGAAGCGATGAATGAAGTCGCGGGTGGTCCCGCGTTTTGGGATGATTTGGAGAACACTTTGATGCTCCGCTATGGGACTGAATACACCCAGACACAACGAAACGATGACTGGACACAATTCCGCGCCTACTTGACCGGCAGTGGAGTGAGAAATTTCTACTATCAGGGGCACGGCAGCCCTTCGACAATTGGTGGAGATTTTGACGTGGTAAATGCGAATGGCGAGATCACCGGAGCCACTTTTGGTGCCGGATCAAAGGCGTCCATCAGTGCGGAGTGGGTCGAGAAAAACGTGACCAAAAACAAATACACCGGTTACCGGCACTTCCGGTTCGTTTTTCTGGATGGCTGTGAAACGTCCAAAGGCAACTGGCCCGGTGCATTCAATGTTCCCAAGGCCACTAA
>JBDHQG010000497.1:0-3866 GCA_039806925.1 Limisphaerales bacterium | reverse complement strand
CGTCGAGCGGGTCGACGTCGCGATGGGCGACGTGCGGCGCACGCGCGCGGACGTGTCGCGCGCGACGGACGAGCTCGGGTGGGCCCCCGTGACCCTGCTCGAGGCAGGTCTCGCCGCCCATCACGGTGAAGCGCGTGGCACCGGCCATGTAGTTTCGCAGCAGGGCCGTATCCTGCGCATCGGTGGCGCCGTCGTAATCGCTGAACGTTCCGGCATCGGTGGCGTCCGCCAGGAAACAATCGTTGTGCAGCCCGAGCCGCGCCGCCGCGCCGCCGTCGAACGGCGTGAGGGCCGGGGAATCGGACGTGCCGGTGGAGGCCGCGGGGCCGTGAAGAAATTTCTGGCGCTGTTGCGGCACGCGCACCTGGATCATCCGTTCCGGCGGGAGCGCGTCGAGCAGGGCTTGAATGACCTCGGCACGGTCGCGCCAGTTCTGGGCGGTGAAGGCGAGGCCGGCGGTCGAGAAGACGTCGGTGTAGTAGCCTTCGCCCCACGCGCCGATGAACCCCTGCTGCAGGACGGCGATGACATCCCGGTTCGCCCGGAGGATCGGCGTGAGCTGTTCGATGTGTTCGAGAACGCGGGCCTTGGCGGGCTCGGGAAACGGACGGTTCGGGCTTTGAAAATACGCGAACCGGACGATGGCTTTCGCCCCCTGGCTCCGGATCGAGGCGAAGTCGGCATGGAGGGTGTTGAGGTAATTGGTGGAGATCGGGGCGTTGGTGAAGAGGTCGAGGTAGAACACGCGCAGCACGAGCGAGATCTTCGCGAGGTAGGCGTTGTTCGGATCGCGAGAGCCGTTGATGCGCAGGTTCGCGAGGTTCGCCGGCACCGGCGAATGCGCGCTGGCCCGCGTTTCGGTGTGGAGATAGAAGCCGCGCTCGGGATTCGCGAAGTCTTCCGCCGACGCGGCGTAGGTGTTGGTCACGAGCGTTTGCGCCGGGCTGTCCGCCGCCCCGAGCGTGACCGCGAGGCAGAGCAGGGCGCGCATGACGCGGGCGTGGTGAATGACGGTTTTTAACATGCTGAGCCGGGCGCACCTTAGCCGCGCGCCGAGAGGGTCACAAGCGGGCTGCCACGATTATTTTGGGACTGGCCGAATGGCGGGCATTGTTGCAGTCTGAAAATCGGAATTCAGACAGGCTCTTAGCCGGAACGGCTATTTTTCTTTCAACCGGGGTGCGTGTGCATCAACAGGTTGCAGTGAGCTTCTGCCAGTTTTGCCAGCAGTGGTGCCAGCAATCCGGGTACGCCAGCAGGTTTCTGCGTAACCCGGTTTAACTCGCCCGCTGCTCGCTAACCGTCCGCATCCCGTCGCGTTAGCTTCATGAAAGACAAACATTATGAAGCAACGATTCCGCTTGTATCGCCGAACCAACGGGGGCCGGTTCTATCTTCACGATGACCTCACGGGCAAGCAGTCGAGCCTGCGCACGGACAACCGCGACGAGGCCGAGCGGCTGTGCCACGCCAAGAATGAAGCGGAGCGCCAGCCGCTGGTCAACGTGCAGATCGCCCGCGCGTATCTGGCGGCCAACGATCCGAAAATCGCCAATCGGACCTGGTTACAGGTGATGGAGGCGATGGCCCTGGCCAAGCACGGCACCACGCAGACTTATTATCAGCGCGCGTTCACGCAGGAGGCGTTCGCGCTCATCCGCGACATGACGATTGTGCAGACGCGGCCCGAGCACTTCATCCAGGTCATGGAAGCTGGAACGGTTTCGACCAACAAGAACCTGCGCATCGTGCATAACTTCGCGCTGGGCATGGGCTGGCTGCCGTGGCCGATTCTGTCCAAGAAGCAATGGCCGCAGTTGCATTACCGGGAACGGCGCGGCATCACGCTGGAGGAACATCAGGCGGTTGCCGCCATCGCGAAGACGGCGGAGTTCAAAATCTATCTCGAAATGGCGTGGTGCATTGGAGCGGCGCAGGGTGATCTGGCGAGCATCAAGGCGGAGAACATTGATTGGGAACACCGGGTGATCAGCTTCTACCGCCAGAAGACCCGGACGCTGTGCGTGCAGCGGTTTGGCGACGAACTGGCCGCGCTGCTGGAGCGGCTGCCCAAGCACGGCCCGCTGTTTCCGACACTCATCGGCCTTGGGGCGACGGAACGGGCGGCGATGTTCCGGGCGTTGACCGACCGATGCGGATTTGAAGGGCTGACATTGCACTCGTACCGCTACGCCTGGGCGGAACGGGCGCGGACAGCCGGATACCCGGAGCGGTTCGCGCAAGAGGCGCTGGGTCACAAGAGCAAGGCCGTCCACGCGGCCTATGCGCGCAAGGCGCGCGTCGAACTTCCGGCGCTGGAAGATTACGAGAGGAAGCGCGCCGAGCAAAAGGTGATCGCGCTGCAACTCCAAACTCCCGCCGCGCCGCCGACAGCGCAGGTTCCAGCAAACGAACAGACGCCGGATAAAGCAAAGGAGGCGGTATGAGCCAGCATCCAGTTGTTCTGCTGGAGCCGTTCTACAAGTGGCTGGATTGGGTCATCGCCACCTACGGGCTTGAGATCTACATGGTGACGGTGTGGCTGTCGCCGCTGATCATCGTGTGGATTTTGCGGGGCGGCTTCTGGCGCAGACCACCGCGACCGCGTTACGTCGTGAAGCCCCCGCCGTTGCCGAAACGGCCCGTGGCTACGCCGCCGCCGTTGCCGCAGGCCGATTCATCCAAGGACGACGACAGCCAGTCGTTTCCAGCGTGAGTCCCAGGACGCCGCGCCCGCCAGCAACCCGCTGGCGGGCGCGTGGTAATCGCGGAGACAGGGCATCCGCTGTTGCTTCCCATCCCGCCCGCCCAAACGGGCGCTAGGCGCGCGAAGGCATCTCATGGTTGATCGAGCGACGCGGGCTTGGTTTCAGCCACGGTGATTTGAAGGATCAGCGGATGGCCTTCGGCGACGAGGGACTTCTGATGCTCCGGCAGCCGGGTCAACAGCGAGAGTCCCTCGCGTTGCATCGCTGATTCGATGCGGCGGAGACAGGTGCCGCGCACCAGCACTTCATGCGTGGCAAAGACCAGGCGCAGGCGTTGTTCCCGTCCATCGCCCGTCAGTTCCGCAAACGCGAACTGGTCGTGCGGCAGCAGCAGGCTGCGTTCAGGGGCTAATTCGATTTTGACGGCGCGGGCGTTCGGGTCGCTGTCCCAGCATTGAGGTGGTTTGGTGTTCATGTTGGATCGTGTGTTGAGAATGGCGGCGACGCGCCTGCTTCAAACGACAGAAACGATCAGCAGCGGTGCGGCCAAAGCGCAGAAGATAACCATGCAGCCTGTCCCACAGGCGCAACGCGGGGTGCGGGCCGGAACCGCCCGCGAGTTCAAGCGCCAAGGGGCGCTGGCCTGAGCGCGTGATGCTCTCGCGCAACTGCGGCTTGTCGGTGGTGAAAATGTGAACGCCTTTGCGGCCCCGCGAGATGGTGACGTACCATTGTTGATCATTCGTGCCGGCGCGCACCGCTGAATCGGAGAACAGGACGTAATCGACCGTCTTGCCCTGCGAAGCATAGGATGTGACCGCGTAGCCCCGCACGAACTGGCGGAAGTTCGCTTCCATTACCCGGCCATCGCTCAACTCAATGCGACCGTCAGCGCGGGTTGACTTGACCGTGACCAGTTCGCCGTTGGCCAGATGCCGTCCATCTTCGCTGCGGCCATTGGCTTTGAGTTGCAGCCGGTCGCCGGCGGACAACGCCAGTTCATTGCGCTGGCAGACGGTGAGACGATCCAGATGTTTCAACGGCACGGAGGCCACGTGCGTTTCACTCTCAACGATCAGGTGCGTGTCCGTGATAGCCTGCAACTTGGCACTGTCGCCTTTCTTGAAGCCCCGGACATCGCGGTTGAAGACCAGCACG
>JBDHQG010000496.1:0-3887 GCA_039806925.1 Limisphaerales bacterium | reverse complement strand
GACGCCATCGCTGATCTGCTGCTGCCAACGGAACTCGTTCCGAACCACAAGCCCGCTGTCGTCGCCGAATCTTCACCAGTGGACGATCAACCCGGCCTCAACTTTGGAGAGTGATCATGGACGACACCGATTTCGATGCGTTGTGCGAAGGCGCTCCGCCCGCCGAAGCCAAACAACTGCGCAAGCTGCTGGCCGATTGGTGCGCGGGCGCGGAGAACTCGTTCCCCGTGCAACTGGTGTTGCTCACCCGCGCCCAGTTTCGGGCGGCAGCGACCGTCCCGCTCGCGATCAACGAAGCGGGCAAACTCCTTGACCTGAAACTGGCCGAGCAACGCCAGCAGGTCACGGCGCTCGTCAAAGCCTACGAGCAAACTGCGTCTGCGAAAGCGGGCGAATTGAGAACCATCGTGGCCGACCACGCCACCAACACGGCCAAGACCGTCGCTGAAATGCGCGGTCATCTCGGTGAATCCGAGAAAGTCGCGCAGCGCATCCGCAGCGAGATGGAAGGCGGCGCGGAAAAATGGAAGGACGCGACGACCGACTTCAACCGCATCACCAAGCGGCTCACGCAACTCTGCGCCGATTTGCAGGCCCGCCCGTGGCGCAGCCATTGGGTGCTCGTCATTCTCCTTTTGATTGCGACATTCGCCGCCGGTTACGCCATCGGTCAACTCCGGCTTCGCTAACGATCCTATAAGTATGGCGACTCGCCTCCCGCGTTGGCCCGTGCGGTCAGTCGGCGCTCGCTCACTCCGCTCCGCCGACCCACCGCACGCGCCGCGACGGTGTGGATTCATCCTGCGGCCCGTGCCGCCTCCCGTCGCGCGCGGGCCGGGAAGGCTATGCGCCCATTCCTGCCCGCCGCTCCCTCCAGCGACACCGACCGTCCTTCCGATCTTCACTGGGGCATCCGCGCGATGTTGAACATTGAGGCATTTCAATTTCCGCATTGCATCACCCGTGACAGATCGCTCTCACCAGTGAGTCATCCACCCGTTGGCCTATACGGCGCGGCCGCGTGGCGTCCGTATGCGCGTGAAGTCGGCAGGCCATTGTATGGTGAAGGCGGGAAATTCAAGGAACTACGGGTCGGCTCGACACACGCTCGCCGCTTCCGTTCCTGCCTTGAGTTTCCCGCCTTCGCCAGGGGCCTGCTTCTAGGATTTCACGCGCACCACTGTTTCGCTGCGCGAGTGAAATCAAACTTTGAATTGCAGGCCATGAACTTGATCGCATTGACTTCCGCTGAAACCGCACCGCTCCCGTCGCGCATCGTCACCCACTGGCGGCGCTTTTCCTCCGGTCTGTGGCGCGTGCCCGAAGGCGACATCCAAGCCGCCTACTGCGCCGACACCTTTCCCAAGATCAAAGTCTTCACGCACGAGGGCCGCTTGTTCGCCAATTGCGGCGGACATTTCTCCGGGCCGATATGCGCGGCGATGGATTGCCATCCGCTGGTTCCCGCCGACGAGTATTGCGGGCCTGAGCCGCGTCGCTACTCCTACGAAGGCCGCGAAGCCACGTATCAAGGCGAAGCATTCAAGCTCGGCCCGAAGGTCATCTTCGAGGCGTCCGACCCGACAGTTGACGAATGGCGGCGGCTGTTCCGTGTGCTCTACGCCGATGGCGGACTGTTCGCGCACGGCGTCACCTATCTCGAATTCCTCGACCAACGACTCTCGCCCAAGTCTGAGAACGAACGCGCCGCGCACTTCAAGGAACTCGCCGAGTGCGGCTCTGGTAGGATGCCGCGCACTCAAGACGAAATGCGACACTTGCTTGAAGCAGGTGAGTTGACCGCCGTTCCATCTCCGGTTCAACAAATGGACTTGGCCCTGTGATGAAGTTGAACGATCCATCCGACCCGCGAATCATCCGTCCAAGCGGCGGCGATTCTCGACACAAAATGCCGGCGGCGACACCAGCGGATCGCGGCCTGAGTGCCAGCCGGAATGCCAGCGAAGTCGTACGGAATATGTTAAGAAAAGTTTCGTCGAATTACGCCAGTTTAACCTTGATAACTCGAAGGAAACACCTGATTTTATTAGCGATTTCAGTGCTAACGCCGTGGTGTTCAGGGCTTGGCAGAAGGAAGCAAAATAGCCGGAACGATGCAGTTGAGTTCCGGGTGGAACGGGCCACCGGCCCGTTCTGTCGGGCGACCCGCCCGACAGCGGTGCGCACCACGCGCGCACTGAATGGTGAACGATCGTCGTGCGTTCGACTCGGCGGCAGGTTGCCGCCGAGAACGGGCGGGTCGCCCGTTCCCCCCAGACCAACGGCATGGGTCCGGCTCAGTGAACCATCACTTCTTATTGCCCACCGCTATGCAGTGCGGGTCAGGCAGGATGCCTGCCCTGCCACCAACGACATCGTTCCGGCTTAAGCAATCCGCATCGTCAGGCCGCCGTCGATGGTGAACGTCTCGCCGGTGATGTAGTCGTTGGTCACGAGCTCGGTGATGAGGCTGGCGACTTGGGCGGGGGTGCCTTCGCGGTGCAGCGGGATGCGTTGTTCGAGATTCAGTTTCTTCTGCGCGTCGCTCATGTTCGCGTGGAAGCGCGTGCGCACGACTCCGGGCGCGACGCAGTTCACGCGGATGTTGTCGTCGGCGAACTCGCGCGCGAGGGCGCGGGTGAAATGAGGAATCGCTCCCTTCACGACCTGATACGCGATGTTCGTATGCACGGCGCGCAGGCCGGCGGTAGACGAGACGAGGATGATGGCGCCTTCCTTGCGCGGCTTCATGTGCGGCAACGCGGCGCGGCAGAGGTGGAAGATGGCGTGGACGTGGATGTCGAACGCGCCATACCAGTCGTCGGGCGTGATCTCGGAGAGCTTGCCGTTCACCGGGCCGCCGGCGGAATGCACGAGCACATCGAGCGCGCCGAGCTTCTGCACCGCTTCTTCGACGCAACGCTTCGCGTCGTCCGGCTTGGCGCAGTCGGCCACGATGATCTCGCAGCGGCGACTGAGCTTCTGGATTTCCTGCCGCGTGGCCTGCGCATCGGAGTCGTCGAAACGACCGTTGATGGCGACATCGGCGCCGGCTTTGGCGAACGCGATCGCGGCAGCTGCGCCGATTCCCTTGGTGCCGCCCGTGACGAGGGCAATTTTGTTTTGGAGGTTCATTTCGCGACTTTGCCTGCCGGATCGATGCTGTGCAACTCGGCCTTCACCCAATTCGGAATATCGCTGCGTTCAACTGCGGCTTTTCTGAGAGAAGGAAGTGTCTCATCGGTCTGTTCCTTGAACATTGTGAGCGCTCGAAACGAGGCAATGGCGATTTCCCGGTTGGTGGAACCCAGCCCTTCGATAAGCACTGGAATACTGATCACCGCCTCCGAATGAAGCTCTCCGAGAACCTCTGCTGCCTGACGAGCTATCTCCCATCTCCTCGATGAACCCAGCCCAATTCCCGAAGTCTGCTGGTCGGGATTCCTTAAATGAGCTGCCGCAATCGTCGCGACGCCGGCCTGTGCGGCCGTGTTGCGATCCACGCGAGCGAGCGCTCGGGCGATGAGGAGTTGCCAAAATGGGTCCGATTCCGAAAGGTTCTTGACCAAGACAGGTGCGCTTCTCGCCGCTTCCTCTGGGAAAAAGCTCAACGCGGTGGCGGCGTTGCCTCTCACTCCGCGGTCGGAATCTTCCGCGAGCCGGATGAATTCATCGAGACGCGCCTTCTTTAGACTCGGGTCGATCTGCGTTCTGAGCACATCCCCCTCGTAGGCGCCAACAGCGAGTTGTCGCAAACCGGGGTTTTCGTCTGCCATTGCGCGGGCAATGGTAGGTTCGGCAATTCTGGCGGTGTTGGTGTCACGCAACGCTAGTGAGAACAAGAGACTTACCGCACACATCCTCGATCGTCTGTTAGCGACTGGCGT
>JBDHQG010000495.1:0-3899 GCA_039806925.1 Limisphaerales bacterium | reverse complement strand
GTTCCGTCCGCTGCCCCTCCATTTCCACGAGATAGGTATAGATGGTTCCGGGACGGAGGCCGCTCAGGGCAGCCTGATACACGTAGAAGGCGTTGGTGACGGAAACTTTGACGACGTTGGTCCGGGTCGCCGTGATCCCGTTGGTCATGAACGTCACGCAATTTGTCTGACGCCGCGCGGCCACCCCCAAAAGCTTGCGCGGCAGAACGGGTCCGAGGTGCTGGTTCAACCTTCCGTCCTGACCAAACCAAATTGTTCCCGAATGGTTCGTCAGGGATTCCCACATCACCGTCATCGTGCTGTCACCGGGAAGCTGCAAATACGGCTGTTTGGAAAAACAGGAAGGCTCGGAACGCGCCGTGGAAACTGTGGCCGCCAGGATCAACCCAAGCAGAACCCAAACGCTCCCGGAGGGGATCGCGCCCGCCTCGGGCGCAGCGGGCCGCGCCCTCGCGGCCCGCATCGAGCGCGCGATGAGCAAACGGTTTGGTGTGTGGCGGAGCGTTCGAGTTCGGCGCGAGGGCGCGCCGAACCATAGCCGGGGCGGCTGTGCTCCCCCTCGTTCAACTGAATCGTTCCGGCTGATCCCGATCCATTTTCGCAGGGCGCGTGCCTTCATCTTCATTGCGGGTTCGCTATCTTGGATCGCGCCGCCTCGACACCGAGCGCGATGTTTTCCTCCGTCACCGGGCAGTCGCCTTTGCGCAAGCCAAGCCGGTGCAACTCGACGTGCTCCACCTGGGTCACTCCCGCCAGCTCCAGCGTCTTGCGCGCGCAATTGATCGGGCAGCCATCGATGACCACCACGCGACCGGCATTCTTGGCGACGGCCACGAGGTGCTTGACCTGTCCGCCGACGCCGGCGAGGCACGACATTTCCGCAACGCCGTCGCGCGTGAGGCGGCGCGCGATGCGGTCCGCCAGTTCACCGGCATCCGAACAGCCGGAGCAGGCATAAACCACCGGTTTGGGAGAATTCACTGGATTCGTTGACATGGAGAATACGTCCTGCGCCATCAGCCATCCGCCGCGTTCACGAGGGTTTTTGACACACCCACATCAGCGTGAAGATGGCGGGCAGGTAGATCAGCGAGGCGAGGAACAGCCGCCGCGCGTTCGCTCCGGTGCGCTCAGACAAGAAGCGCAGCGCCGGGATGCTGAAGAAGGTTCCGCAGATGAACGCCCCCGCCGCATAGCCGCTTCCCACCGCTCCGGCCCAGGCGGGCGCAAACGAGAACGCCACCACGGCCAGGGTGGCGATGAAGGCGGAAACCGCCGTCTTGATGCCGGCGGTGTCGTTCCGCGGCAGCACGCGATAACCGGCACCCAGATAATCCTCGCGCCGCCACCAGGCGATGGCCATGAAGTGCGGCACCTGCCAGAGATAGAGCAGTCCGAACGTCACCCAGGCCCACACGCCCGGCGCGACATCCGCCGCCGCCCAGCCGATCAGAACCGGCAGCGCCCCCGAGACGGCTCCCGCCAGCGTGCAGGCCGGCGAGACGCGTTTCAGCGGCGTGTAGATGCCGACGTAAACGACATACGCGAGCAGGCCGTAGATCGCGGCGCTCGCATTCACGCCGGCGGCGAGGCACAGGCCGCCCAGTCCGCAGCACAGCCCGCTCAGGAGAAATCCGGTCCGGCGATCCAGGCGCCCGCTCGCGATGGGCCGGCGACGCGTGCGGGCCATCTTCAAGTCGTGCCGGTACTCGATGGCCTGATTTGCCATTGAGGCGCCGCCGGCGAGCAGGGCCGTGCCCAGCGTCAGATAGAACAATCGCGGGAGATTCGAACCGACCTCCGAGTGGAGCGCATATCCGAAGACGGCGGTGGCAATGACGGCCACGTTGGCGCGGGCCTTCGTCAACACCAGCAGATCCGCCAGCCAGGTAGGCGGCATTACCGCGGCGTCCGCATTGCCGCTGGCGCGCGAAACCGGAGCCGGCGCTTCGGCCACCCGTGAGCCGACGCCCACGTTCCTTGGGATCAAGGAAGGTCGCGCCGCGTCCTGGCAGTCATGGGCCATTGCTTTGTGTCAATCCGAACGAGGGGAGCCGTGCTCATCATGCCGCCCGCCCAACGTCCGCCCGGACACACTAGGCGAATGAGATTCACCGGCCTTGACCCAAATCAACACCTGCAAACAGGATCGCAAGAAATGAAACTCCAAATCCAACGGACCTGATGGACGGCCGGACCTGCGCAGCAGGTTTGGAGGAGTCCTCCCCTCGGACACAGTGATGCGTTCGGAAATGGCGGTCAGGGAGGCGAAGGTGTATGGACTGCGGAGGCAGGACTCCGCTTTGGCTGGAAGCGGTTTCAAAATTCGTAGCCGCCGAGGTGACGAGGCGGAGAGTTTCCGAATGCCCAAGGTTTCCGCCTCCTTACGTCGGCGGCTACGTGCAAAACGGAATTTTGAAACCGCTCCTGCACCTTTCGTCGATGCGGCACACTTGGATTCACTCGCCGAGGTTGCGACGCAGAACCCCGGCCAGCTTCGCCGGGCACAGAACAGTGACCGTCCGCCCCTTCACTTCGATAAGCTCCTGCTCGCGGAATTTTGCCAGGGTGCGCGAGAAGGTCTCGCTCACGGTCCCCAGCTCGGAAGCCAGCACGCGCTTGGTCATGGGCAGTTCGATCTTGAAGGGCTTCTCACTTTCCTTGTTGGGGCAACGCTTGAGCAGCCAGTTGGCCAGGCGGGTCTCCACGTCCTTCAACATGAGATCCTCCAGCTGGGCCACCAGGATGCGCAGATGCGCGCTCATGGAGCCCAGCATCCGCAACGCCAGCTCCGGCTGACGGCGCAGCAACGCCAGCATGCCGTTCTTCTGCACGAGCATCACCTGCGATTCCTCCACTCCGCGCGCGTCCGCCGGATACCCCTTGTCGGTGGCCAGCGTTCCCTCGGCGAACGATTCGCCCGCGCGGAAAACATGGATGACCTGCTCCTTCCCGACCGCGTTCACCCGATGCACGTTGATCGCCCCGGTCTGCACCAGGTAGAAGCCATGGGATGGATCGCCTTCGTGGAACAGGTAGCTTCCCTTCGGAACGCTTTTAATCACCGTGAACTCGGCGATGGCGCCCAGTTCAGACGGTGACATCCCCGCAAAGAGCTGGCAGCTCCGCAGGCCATTGACGATGGCGGCTTGCTTGAGTTCGGCGAGCGTCGTAGTCATGCACCGGCGAGCCTATTGGGAACCCGGCCACAAGTAAACCATCCAACTTCCCGCATCACCACGCTCGACCTTGGAGCGAAATCCCTGGCTGCCCAGCAGCTCGATCAGCGGGGACGGAAGAAACGGCGCGATCAGGAGCACTCCCTCTCCGGCGGCGAGAGACTGGATGCGTTGCAGAATCGCCGGCAATGGATCTTCGCCGCGCTTGAGCAGCGGTCGCACATCAAAACGTTTGAAACGGGTCAAAGGTGGCATGTTCATCGTGAAGCAGCTGCCGTTGATGTTTTACGATCTCGTCGATCTCGTCACACGAGCCCGATAAAGTTCACCCCATCCGTCTTGAGCCGGAACGATGCGCCTGGATTTTCGATCCGGTGACCGATCTGCCAAGTAGGATAGGCTTCCAGCCTGTCCTGATTTTTCAAACGCGGAAACCAAACGATTTAGCTCAGCGAACCATCAGTCTCCATTGCCTGCCGCCCTGCAGTCCGGGTCAGGCAGGATGCCCGACCTGCCCGACTGCATTGTTGTTCCGCCCAAGGATTCCGCTGCACGCCGGTCGCGGGCATTCTTCCGCGAAATTGCGCCGCGACCGGCACGGTTTTTGGTTCGTTG
Organism: Limisphaerales bacterium; assembly: GCA_039806925.1. GTDB lineage: Bacteria > Verrucomicrobiota > Verrucomicrobiia > Limisphaerales > JADJPG01 > JADJPG01. Next base: position 105 of record JBDHQG010000495.1, on the reverse strand, counting down.
GGCAGGACGAAGAGCGGGCGGTGCTCGCCCGCGGCGATGATGGCCATGCCCGCGGGCGCCACCGGCGCGGCGGCGGCGGCGGTGGCCGCTGCGCACATCGCCGCC
>JBDHQG010000494.1:0-3900 GCA_039806925.1 Limisphaerales bacterium | reverse complement strand
CACCGAAGTGCAGGCCGGTCGTCGGCTCGTCGAGGATGTAGAGCGTGCGTCCGGTTTGTTTGCGGGAGAGTTCAGCGGCGAGCTTGAGGCGCTGCGCTTCGCCGCCGGAGAGCGTGGTGGCGGATTGACCGAGCCGGATGTAGCCGAGGCCGACTTCCGCGAGCGTGAGGCACGGATCGTAGATCTGCGGCACGGCGCGGAAGAACGTCACCGCTTCATCGACGGTCATGTTGAGCACGTCGGCGATGTTCATGCCCTTGTAATTGATCTCCAGCGTCTCGCGGTTGTAACGCTTGCCGGCGCACGCTTCGCACGTGACGTAAACCGGTGGGAGGAAGTGCATCTCGATCTTCAGCAGGCCGTCGCCCTGACACTTCTCGCAGCGTCCGCCCTTCACGTTGAAGCTGAACCGACCGGAGTCGTAGCCGCGCACTTTGGCGGCGGGCAGTTTGGAGAAGAGATCGCGGATGGCGTTGAAGATGCCGGTGTAGGTGGCGGGATTGCTGCGCGGCGTGCGGCCGATCGGCGTCTGGTCGATGACAATGATCTTGTCGAGCATGTCCTTGCCGAGAATCTCCTTGTGCGCACCGGGCCGTTCCTTCGAGCCGAACCAATGGCGGAACAGCGCGCGCTGGAGAATGTCCACGACGAGCGTGCTCTTGCCGGAACCGCTCACGCCCGTCACGCAGGTCAACGTGCCGAGCGGAATCTTCACATCGATGTTGCGCAGGTTGTTCTCGGTCGCGCCGATGATTTCGAGCCAGCCCTTGTCGGGTGACGGACGGATGCGCTTCTTCGGCACCGGGATGCACAATTCGCCCGTGAGATACTTCGCCGTGAGCGAACGCGGGTTCTTGAGAACTTCCTCGACCGTGCCAGCCGCGACGAGTTCGCCGCCGCGCACGCCAGCACCGGGGCCGAGGTCCATGAGGTAATCCGCCTGGCGCATCGTGTCCTCGTCGTGCTCGACCACGAGCACGGAGTTCCCGATGTCGCGCAAATGCCGCAGCGTGGCGAGCAGGCGATCGTTGTCGCGCTGGTGCAGGCCGATGCTCGGCTCATCGAGGATATAGAGCACGCCGACGAGCCCCGCGCCAATCTGTGTCGCGAGCCGGATGCGTTGCGCCTCGCCGCCGCTGAGCGTGCCGCTCTCGCGATTGAGCGTGAGATAGCCCAGCCCGACGTTCTTGAGGAAGCCGAGCCGCGCGCGAATCTCCTTCACCGGCTCCACGGCGATCTTCTTCTGGAAGTCCGTCAGCTTGAGATTCGCGAAGAAGTCGTCCGCCTGATCGACCGAGAGTCCGCAGACGTCCATGATCGAGAGGCCGGGAATCTTCAAACGCGGAGTGCGGAGCGCGGAACGCGGAACGGGTGCGGCCTTCCGTGGTTCCGCGCTCCGCGTTCCGAATTCCGCGTTCAGAGTCACCGCCAGCACCTCGCGCTTCAGCCGCTGGCCGTTGCATGCGTCACAGAACTGCGGGTTCATGAATGCCTTGAGCCGGTTCCGCGTGAACTCGCTTTCGCTCTCCTCGTAGAGCCGCTCCAAGTTCGGCAGCACACCTTCGAACGGCTTGCTGACCTTGCTCATCTTGCCCGCGCGCCAGAAGTTGAACTCCACCGCTTCCTCGCCCGTGCCGTGCAGCAGTTTCTTGCGAAAGTCCTCGGGCAGATCCTTGAACGGAACCTCCAAGCTCACGTTGAAATGCGATGCGATGCCGCGCAGCAGGCTCTTGTAGTAAACGATCATCCGCTTGCCGCCGCGTCGCCACGGGAGAATCGCGCCGTCATCGAGCGACTTGTCCGGGATCGGCACCACGAGCGCCTCGTCGAACACCATCTTCTGGCCGAGGCCGTGACAGACCGGACACGCGCCGCTCGGTGCGTTGAAGGAAAAATGTTTTGGCGTGAGCGTCTCGAAGCTCTTGCCCGTGCCCGGACTGTAGTTCCGGTTCGAGTGCAACACTTCGGTCCAACTCGAATCGTAGCCGCCGACGTGAGGAGGCGGATTGGGCGTGCCTGTGGTGCGCACGGTGTCCCCCTCCTCACGTCGGGGGCTACGGCTGTCGGGCGGTTGATGCAACAACAGCAAACGGCCTTCGCCCCACTTCAGCGCGGTTTCGACGGAATCGCTCAGGCGGACGCGGATTTTGTCGTCGATGACAAGCCGGTCCACGATCACGTCGATGTTGTGCTTCGCTTTCGGATCGAGCTTCACGCGCGTGTTCGCCGCGAGTTCGACCAGTTCGCCGTCCACCCGTGCGCGCACGAAGCCTTCCCGGGCAAGGCGCTCGACCACGTCGCGGAACTCGCCCTTCTGATCCTGAATCACCGGCGCGAGCAGCATCACGCGCGTCTTCGGCGGCAGCGCGAGGATTTTGTCCACGATGTCGCTCGTCGTCTGCGGGACGATGGGCACGCCGGTGTCCGGGCAATGCGGCTGGCCGACGTTGGCGTAGAGCAGGCGCAGGTAATCGTAAATCTCCGTGGTGGTCGCGACCGTGGAGCGCGGGTTCATGCCCGAGCGGCTTTGCTCGATGGCGATGGAGGGCGAGAGACCTTCGATGTAGTCCACGTCCGGCTTCTGCATCTGATCGAGGAACTGTCGGGCGTAGGCCGAGAGGGATTCGACGTATTTGCGCTGGCCTTCGGCGTAGATGGTGTCGAAGGCGAGCGAGGATTTGCCCGAGCCGGAGAGCCCGGTGATGACCACCAGTTTGTCGCGCGGGATTTCGAGCGTGAGGTTTTTCAGATTGTGCTCACGCGCGCCGCCGATTCGGATGAATTCCTTTCCCATAGTCCGCGAATCGTTCGCTTCAGTTATCCCGACAGCTTAGGGGAGGATTTCGCTGAAGCAAAGGAGATGTCGCAAACCGCCGTGAAAGAAATGCCTTTGGAACGCCTGAGCCGGATCAATCGGGAATTGATGATGATCAGGACGGAGTGAATTCCGAGCAGATTTGGCGATTTGCCAGCGGGCTTTAACCGGAACGAGGCAGTCGAACATTGCCAATTGAGGCTGGCGCGCCCAAAGGACAGCCTGGTCCCACCTCAGCGGAAGAGCCTGGGTGCGAACTCCGCGAGGTAACGCCGCCAGACCGGCCATGAATGATCGCCTTCCGTGATTTCGTATTCGTGGCGAATGCCTTTCTCCTTCAGCAGCGCGGTGAACTCGCCGTTGCGCTGGAAGAGAAAATCCTTCCTGCCGCAGGCGATCCAGAAAAGCTTCAGGTCACGGTTCACGCCGGGCGCGCCATTGAGCCCGGCGGTCACGCTGTTGGTCGGCGGCGGGGCGGAGCTGAAGGCGCCGATCCAGTTGAACTTGTCATGATGATTCAGCGCCACGGTCAGCGCATGATGTCCGCCCATCGAGAGCCCGGCGAAGGCGCGGGCGCGTGGCTTCGAGATAACTTTGTAACTGCGTTCGACGAGCGGAACGATGTCTTCGACGAGTTCGCGGCAGAGCGCGGCGGAGTTCGCGGGACCGTACTCGCCAAAGCCTGCGACGCCCGGCGGCAGCGCGTGCGCGTCCGGCATCACGAGAATCATCGGCGCCGCCTTCCTGTTCGCGATGAGCGAATCCATGATCCAGTGCGCCTTGCCGTGAACGGTCCACGTCGCCTCGTTGTCGCTGTAGCCGTGCGCGAGATAGAGCACCGGCAGCCTGCCCGTTGCGCCCGGTGGCGTGTAAACGAAGATGCGACGCCACTTGCCCAGCGCCTTCGAGAGATAGGTGTGCTCGTGAATCGTGCCGTGCGGGATGTCCTGCAAATCCCACGGGGCGGGGGGATTCGCCGGCACATGCAGGATGCTCACGCCGGGCCAGCGCTGCGGCTTCACGGCCGGGTTCTGCGGATCGATCACGCTCAGGCCGTCCACGAGGAAGCGATATTCGTGAACGCC
>JBDHQG010000493.1:0-3914 GCA_039806925.1 Limisphaerales bacterium | reverse complement strand
TAGTTGGTCCGCCACTTCGTCTCTCCAATAGCCCAGCTTCCGGGCACAACGTTCGTCGTTGTCGCGGTAGGCTCCACACGCCGTTGCAGTTCGGCAATCTCCTGACGCTGCATTCCCACTTGTCCCCGCAACTTCAGTAGTTCGTCTGAGTTTTGGCTGAGCCGCTCGTTATTCGCGCGAAGCAATGCAAGTTGACGCAAAGCGTCGTCCCGCTCTCGCTCCAACTGCTGAATCTGCTGCGCTGCGAGTGTTTGCTGCTGTCGAAAAGTTTTAGCTTCCTCGCGCCACACAGACGCCCGATGTGTTTCAAAGATTCCAGCTCCAACTGCGACCGTCAGGGCTGCGGCAATGAGGGTTTTCTGCATGGTCGTCATGGCGATGGCTTTCGTGGCGGTTGCACTGACAGTGGTGAAGATACCCGTCCCGGTGAGAGCCGCTGCCTTCGAGATCGTGAGCGCCAATCCCACCGGCGCCGCCTGAACGGCATTCGCCGAAAGAACAACCGCCAGCCCGCTCGCGCCCACCGTAACACCCCGTTTGGCGAAGAACTCCCGCAACCGCTCCACCGCCCGGCTCACGCGTTTTTGTGCGGCGTCGTCGGAAGTGCCCAAGGCAGCACCGACATCGCGGAGGGATTTGTTCTCGAAGTAACGCAATAGAACGGCGGCACGGTCCGTCGCATCAAGCGCGTGCATGGCCTCATCCAGCAACGGCTCGATGTGAATCCAGTCATCAGAGGTGGCGTTCATGGCATTCATCTCCACGGCGATTTGTTCGCGCAGTTGTCGGCGGGTCTCGCGGCGGACGGCATCAATGGCCGTGCGCCGCGTCACTTCATAAAGCCAGGCAGAGACAATCGTATCGGGCGCCAACTGGCGCGCCTGTCTTGCGAGATCTGTGAAGACGGTTTGCGCCACTTCCTCGGCGAGTTGCGGTGAGCGGACCTGTCGCAAGGCCGCCGAGTGAATGAGGTCCACATGACGGCGGACGAGTTCAGCAAAGGCGTCCTCGGCGCGGTCGCGCGTGTAGCGTTCGAGCAATTGCAGGTCGGTATCGCTCATGTTCAAAAGGGTATCGCCGCCGCCTCCCCAGATCCGACAGAAAATCTTCGATTACTACACCTCCACCATCGCCAACGCCTCCGCGCGTTCGCCGTATGGCCCGCGCGCCAGCTCGCGGCCGTCGGGGCCGATGGCGAGGGAGTTCCCGATGCACTTGCGGCCGGTCCACGGGCCGGCGGTGATCGGACCGACGTTGCTCACGCCGATGATGCTCAATCCAAACTCGCGCGCCACCGGACAGTAGTTGTCGAGCCAGAGCTGGCCGTAGGGCTCGCGAAGATTGTCGTGGTCCGCCGGGACCGCCCAGGCGCACGGCGAGAGGATGACACGCGCGCCCATCTGGCCCAGCGCGCGACTGATGGATTGCCCCGGCGCAAAGCCGTCCGCGCAAATCATCACGCCCACCCGACCAAGCCGGGTCTTGGCCACTCCGAGCCGATCGCCGCACGCATACAGCTCGCGCGCGAAATCGAGCTCGTGAATCTTGCGATGCAGGAGGAGCAACTCGCCGGCATCGTCCAGCAACACGGCGGAGTTGAACAACCGGTCGCCCGCACGCTCGACCAATCCGGCGCAGACGTGAACGCGATGCCGCTTCGCCGCCGCGCGCAAGCGTTCGTACGATTCGCCTCCGGGAATTTCATCCGCCAGCATTCGCGCGGAGGGATGCGTCCAGCCCAGCGTCAATGCTTCCGGCAACACGATTACTTCCGCGCCTTGTTCTGACGCCCGGGCAATCCACGCTTCGGCACGGGCGAGGTTTGATGGCTTCTCGCCCGGCCCCACGAGCATCTGCGCCAGCGCGATCTTCATGAAGCGAGCCGATGCTCCGTCCTCATCACGGGCGCAATCAATCCAGCCTCACGGACACGCAAACCATCTCCAGCACGCGGCGGATGCCATCGTCCCCCGCCCGGCTGCCTTCCATGAAGGGCGTGCCCTGGATGGGCTTCCAATCATCGCGCGAATGGTCCGGCTCGGGCTGCGGAATGGTCGTGAAGGTCGGATCATACTGACCGTTGTTGCCGCCCATTTTGTAGATCACCAAATCAAGCGATGGCACGACGAGCAGCGCGAAGCCGCCGGCGCCAGATTTCCAATATGCATCGCGCGGCGCGCCGACAACGTGGCCGTCCGAGTTTTGCTCGAACATCAGCGTGTAGGGACAATGCGGATTGAAAGGCGACATCCGGTTGCATAGCGCGATGTAATCCGCCGGCACGAGCTGCCTGTCACCCCACCTGCCGCCGCGCAGCAGGCAGTAGCCGAAACGCAACGCGTCCGTGGCGCGAACAGCGGTGCTGCCCGCGCCATTCGCGTGCGGCATGACGAAATCTCCCCGGCGCAGGCAGAAATCCCACGGGCCCCAGCCCATCGGCTGCGCGAGCCGCGTGTCGATGTAGTCCTTCAACTCCAGGCCCGTGACACGTCGCAGCACCATCGAGGCGATGTGCGGTTCCGGCGACGAGTAGGAATAGCCGGCGCCCGCGTTCGTCCACATCGCGCAGCGCAGCGACGAGCCGTCAACGTCTTTGATGCTCTGCCCCGGCGAGGCTTTCAGCGGAAATGCTTTGCCCATCACGACCGCCGTGGGCGCGCCGCCTTCGCCATTATATCCGCCGGTCATGCAGAGCAACTGGCCGAGCGTGATCTCCGCGCGGCGCTCGTCATCCAGTTTGCCGTCGGCGCCGAACGCCTCCGGGAGGAACTGCGGCGTGAAAACCCTCGTGTCCAGTCCGCCGGGAATCTTGTCGCGAAACTCCTGCAGCATGATGCCGCACGCGATGCTGGTGTAAGCCTTGCCCGTCGAGGCCATGTCCGGATTCACGTTGCGGCCCGCGCGCCCGACGTATTTCTCGAACACGAGATAGCCGTTGCGCACGACGAGGAGCCCGGCGTTTTGCGTGCAGCGCCGGGTGAATTCCCACGCTTGATCGAGCCGCGAAAGATCCATGCCGGCAGATTCCCTCACCTGCGCGGCAGTAACAGCGGCGCGCCAGCCGCCGGCGCTGTCCGGCGGCGGGAAATAGCCGGCAGCGCGAAGGTTGACCGGGCCAACGAGGATTGCGCCAATCGCGACCAGGAAAAGGATGCCGGGCCGCGATCCAAAAAATACGGTGAGGTTCATCCGACGAGTTAATCGAACCCCGTCGAAGCAAACAACGCTCTTCTGCTCAGCCGGAACGATGCAGTTGAACGAGGGGGAGCACTGCCGCCCCGGCTGTGGTTCGGCGCGCCCTCCGCCGAACTTGAACGCTCCGCCACGCACCAAATCAGGGTTTGACGCCCCGTTGTGCGATGGTGTGGCGGCAATTTCTTTTGACACCAACTTCGGTTGAACTAGCCTCACGCCACCAATACTTATGAGAATCGGCATCAATACATTTCTGTTCACGTCTCCCTTCACGACCGAGAGCGTCAGGCTGTTCCCCATGTTCAAGAAGTGGGGCTTCGAGACGGTCGAGATTCCGATCGAATCCCCCGAACACATCGACGCCGCGAAGGTGAAGGCCGCCGCGGACAGGAACGGTCTCGCCATCGGTTCCATCTGCGCGTGCATGGGGCCGGGACGCGACTTCCGCGGCACGGCCGCCGAGCAGAAGACGGCGATGGTTTACTGCAAGGCGATCATCGATCAGGCCGCGGTCATGGGCTGCCCGCGCATCATCGGGCCGATTTATTCCGTCGTGGGCAAGGCGGACGCCGTGGAGCCCGCCGCGCAGAAGAAGGAGTTCGCGCTGGTGGTGAAGAACCTGAAGGTGCTCGCCGCCTACGCCGCGAAGAAGGGCGTCGATCTGTGCATCGAGCCGCTCAACCGTTTCGAGACGGATTTCCTCAACACCTGCGACAAGG
>JBDHQG010000492.1:0-3935 GCA_039806925.1 Limisphaerales bacterium | reverse complement strand
CACGGACGACGGCTCCTGCGTGATCGTCGAGGTCATGGGCCGTTCCGCCGGCTGGATCGCCGCCGGCACCGTGCTCGCCAGGCGCGCTCCCGATGACGCGCCGCACATCATTCTCCTGCCTGAGCTCGCCTTTGATGAACCGAAATTCCTTGAACGCGTGAAGGAAACCGTCGCGCGCATCGGCTACTGCGTCGTCGTGGTCGGCGAAGGGTTGAAGGACGCCGCCGGCAAGCCGCTCGCGGCGGACACCAGCCGGCTTGACGCCTTCGGTCATCCGGTGCTCTCCGGCATGGGCGAATACCTCGAGGCGCTCGTCACCAAAAACCTCAAGCTCAAGAGCCGCAGCGTGAAGCTCGGCTACGCCCAGCGCGCCGCCGCCCATTTCGCCAGCCAGACGGACGCCACCGAAGCCGCCGCCGGCGGCGAGGCGGCCGTCCGCGCGGCCATCGATGGCAAGAGCGGTTTCATGGTGAAGATCGTCCGCCAGTCCAGCTCGCCCTACAAGTGGACCACTGACCTCCAGCCGTTGGGCGACATTGCGAACGTCGAGCATTTCATCCCGCGCGAATGGATCAGCGAGGACGGTTTCCTCCCGAACGAGAAATTCATCGAGTATGCGCTGCCGCTCATCCAGGGCGAAGTGAAGGTGCCGATCGAAAACGGCCTGCCGAAATTCATCACGCTCGAACGCAGCCCCGTCGAGAAGAAGCTCGCCCCGCGCGAGTAGCCCGCGTCCCACACATCTTTCACCGAACGAGGGCGGACTCTCCGCCCTCGTTTGCTTTTCGGACCACATCGACGACCAAACGCACTTCAACCCGAAATCCGAAGTGAGATCCGCCAAACACGCGAAAGAACGCGAAAGCAAACCTCGGAGGCGCGCTCGGGAGGGGCGGAAATTTTTAAACGGCGGCGGATTCCTCATCTCCTTCCCTTTTCGTGTGGTTCGCGTGTTTCGCGGACTCTGCTTCGGAGTCTGGGTTCAACCTTCCCACGCACGCCCCGGTTCGCTACACGTTTCCCGCTGTTGTCAGAACCGCCATCACCTGTGAACGCCATCGCCCAGCAAGCCATTGCCGCCGCGCAGAAGTTGTCCGACGCCGTCGGGCGGCTGAAGTTTCGCCCGCCCGTCGCCTGCGTTTACAACCCGCTCGGCTACGCCTGGGCCGCGCATGAGCTCTACCTCGCCAGGCACGCCAGCACCCGCAAGCGCGTGATGTTTCTCGGCATGAACCCCGGTCCCTTCGGCATGGCGCAAACCGGCGTGCCCTTCGGCGAAATTGCCGCGGTGCGCGACTGGATTGGAGTCAACGCCGAGGTCACCCAGCCCCGGAAGATCCATCCCAGGCGACCGATCGAAGGCTTCGCCTGCACGCGTTCCGAAGTGAGCGGACGGCGCCTGTGGGGCTTGTTCGCCGAGCGGTTCGGCACCGCGGAAAAGTTCTTCGCCGACCACTTCGTTGCGAACTACTGCCCGCTCGCGTTCATGGACGAAGGCGGTCGTAATCTCACGCCGGACAAGTTCCCCGCCGCCGATGCCGATCCGCTCTACGGCGTCTGCGATGAACACTTGCGCGCCCTTGTCAGCGCGTTGAAACCCGGGTGGGTGATTGGCGTCGGCGACTTCGCCGAGAAACGCGCCCGTGAAGCGCTGGAAGGAATGAACGTGCAGTTCGGCAAGGTGCTGCATCCGAGCCCGGCCAGCCCGGCGGCCAATCGCGGCTGGTCCGCCGCCGCGACGAAGCAGCTCCAGGCGCTCGGCGTCTGGGAGTGAAAAGCGGCTCGCGCCTTGGCGCGAGTGGCCTGCCAACTTTCACCTTCCAAGCCGTCCGCCAGAGTCCTAGTTTACGGGCATGTTCGATACTCTGAGCACCAAGCTTCAGAACGCCTTTCGCTCGTTGCGCGGGCTGAGCAAGATTTCCGAAGACAACGTCGCCGACAGCCTGCGCGAGGTGCGCATGGCGTTGCTTGATGCCGACGTGAACTTCAAGGTCGTGAAGGACTTCATCGACCGCGTGAAGACCAAGTCGCTCGGCCAGGAAGTCATCGCCGCCGTCCATCCCGGCCAGCAGATCATCAAAATCATCCACGACGAACTGGTCGCGCTCCTTGGCAGCGAAAACGCCGCGCTCAATCTCCAGAAGACGCCCGCCATCCTGATGATGGTCGGCTTGCACGGCTCCGGCAAAACCACTTCATCCGGCAAGCTCGCGCGCTTGTTGCAGAAGCAGGGCCGTACGCCGTTGCTCGTTGCCGCCGACGTTTATCGTCCCGCGGCGATGGACCAGCTCGCAACACTCGGCGAGAAGCTCGGCGTGCCGGTGTTTGTGAAGAAGGGCGAGACGGATGTGCTCAAGATCGCCCGCGAAGCGCGCGACTTCGCCGCCGCGCAGAAATGCAACACGCTCATCTTCGACACCGCCGGCCGATTGCAGATCGACGAGCCGCTCGTGCAGGAGCTCGTCCGACTGCGCGACCTCGTGCAGCCGGATGAGATTCTGCTCGTGCTCGACGCCGCCACCGGTCAGGAAGCCGTCAACGTCGCCACGCATTTCGACAGCGCGCTCAAGATTACCGGCAGCATCCTCACCAAGCTGGACGGCGACGCGCGCGGCGGTGCGGCGCTCTCGATGAAGACGGTGACGCAGAAGCCGATCAAGTTCATGGGCGTCGGCGAGAAACTGGAGGACTTCGAGCCGTTTCATCCCGAGCGCATGGCGTCGCGCATTCTGGGCATGGGCGACGTGGTCAGCCTCGTCGAACGTGCCGCGGAGGCCGTGGACGAGGAGGACGCGAAGAAGCTCGAGGAGAAGATGCGCAAGGGCGAGTTCACGCTCGAGGATTTCCTCGATCAACTGCGCGCGATGAAGAAGCTCGGCTCGCTCGAAAGCATCGTCGGCATGCTGCCCGGCGGCAGTGAGATGCTGAAGCAGACCGACATGAGCAAGCAGGAGAAGGAATTCAAGCGCATGGAAGGCATGATTTGCGGCATGACGCTCGAAGAACGCCGCAAGCCGCAGATCTTGAACGCGAGCCGTCGCAAGCGCATCGCCAAGGGCAGCGGCACCAGCGTTGCGGAGCTGAACACGCTGCTCAATCGCTTCACGCAGATGCAGCAGATGATGCGGAAGATGGGCAAGTTCCAGAAGATGATGGCGAAGATGGGCGGCGGAGCCGCCGGATTGCCCGGAATGTTACGTCGCTGATTCAAGATTCCCATGTCACTCGTCGCTTCCATTCTCCGACCGGCGACGCTGCTGGCGATCAATTTTCTCCTGCTGATGATCTGGGGCTTCGCCGGCTTCAGCAAGGTGCGCGACGGAATGCCGGCGTGGTTCGATGACAAGTTCGGCAAGACGTTCTTCGCGACCTTTCCCGGACTGAAGGCGACGTTTTGGATTCTCGCAATCTCGGAGCTCGCGGCCTTCGCTCTGGCCATCCTCGCGCTGGTCCGCATCGAGTTTCTCCGACAGCGCCCGCCGACGTTTCTGGCCGCGACGGCGGTGTGGAGTCTGTTTGTGTTTCTCCAACTCGGCTTTGGTCAATGGTTGACGGGCGAGTTCAGCGGCGCGTTCCAGCAGTTCATGTATTTCTGCGGCACGCTGCTGGCAGTGCAGGTCATTCAAGCCTCGGGCAAATCTTCCTCTGCTCCGTGACGCGATGAAGCCGGCCGTCATCGCTGCGTTCGCCGCTCTTCTCACCATCAGCGCATGTTCGTCGGCACCGCTGCCGCCGCTGGGTGAAACGGATTTCAAGGGACAAGGAATCTGCCAGCTCGCCGTTCACGGCTTCGCGTTTCCCGCGCAGTCGGAAAAAGCCATCAACGATTCCGTCCGCCTGCTGCTGGAGCGCCACCGCGTTGCGCTCGGGTTCGTTCCGAGGCCAGACTTTCGCCTCCGCATGCGGGTCTTCGGCGACTACGCGGACTACACGAA
>JBDHQG010000491.1:0-3938 GCA_039806925.1 Limisphaerales bacterium | reverse complement strand
CGTTCACTCAAGCCCTGATTTTCCCTTCAATCAATCCCTCTTGCCGGGCGTCCAACGCCGGTCTACAAGCGGACACACTAAACCCGGACGCGCTGCATCGCGCCCCCATTACGTCGCCAACATTATGATGATTCAAACACGCTCAACACTGGCGCTGGCCGCCCTCGCCCTGGTCCTGTCGCTCCCCGTGGTTCGCGCCGAGAACTGGGGCAACTGGCGCGGGCCATTCTACAACGGGTCCACCACCGAAAAGAACATCCCGGCCACCTTCAGCCGCACCGAGAACGTGCTGTGGACCGCGCCCATGCCCGGGCCCAGCGGCGCTTCGCCGGTGGTGTGGGGCGATCATGTTTTCGTTTCCTCCACGGACGATGTCGCCAAGACCTGCGAGGCGATGGCGTTTGATCACAAGACCGGGAAGCAACTCTGGCGCGCGAAAATTTCCGACGGCACCGGACGCGACCGGATGAGCACGTTCTCAAACTCCTCCCCGGTCACTGACGGCAAGCACGTCTGGTTCTTCTACGGCAACGGCGAACTCGTCTGCTTCGACATGGCCGGCAAGGAGATCTGGCGGCGCAACATCGAGAAGGACTACGGCCAGTTCTGTTTCCAGTGGACCTTCAGCACCAGCCCGCTGCTGCATGACGGCCGCCTCTACATCCAGGTGTTGCAACGCAACGTCCCCGTGAATGGCCGCGGCAGGAAGGACGGACCGAACGAATCGTACCTGCTCGCGTTGAACCCCACGACCGGCAAGGAACTCTGGCGCGTGGTGCGTCCCTCGGAAGCCCAGCAGGAATCACTCGAAGCCTTCAGCACGCCGACGCCCTACACCCACAACGGGCGCGAGGAACTTCTGGTGGTCGGCGGCGACTGCATCAGCGGCCACGATCCGGACACCGGCAAGGAATACTGGCGTTGGGGCACATGGAATCCGACGCGCATCGGCCACTGGCGCCTCGTGCCATCACCCACCGCCGGCGCGGGAGTCGTCCTGGCGTGCGGGCCGAAAGATTCACCCGTCTATGCCGTGAAGCTCGGCGGCAAAGGCACGCTCACGCACAAGGATCTCGCGTGGCAAAGTTTCGTCCAGAACAGCGAAGATCCCAATGCCACCGCCCGGCCCCTCGATGTCCGCGAACTCAGCAGCGACGTGCCGACGCCGCTGTTCTACGAAGGCAGATTCTACGTCATGAACGGCACCAAGAAAAAACTCCTGTGCGTCGAGCCGGACGGAAAAGTCGTCTGGTCCGGCGAGCTGAAAGGCAAAGGCATCGTTCAAGCCACGCCCACCGCCGCGGACGGGAAGATCTACGTGATGAACTTCGCGGGCGAAGTCTTCGTCGTGCAGGCGGGCGGCAGCGAATTCAAACTCCTTCACACCGCCGACATGGGCGACAACGAAAACACCCTGCGCGCCAGCATTCCGATCAGCCAGGGCCGGCTGTTGGTGCGCACCTCGAAGACGCTGTTCTGCATCGGCAACAAGTAGTCCGCGGCTTGCACGGACGTTGGGCCGCTGTTTCACTCCGCGCATGGCGCTGCCCTACAAGATCGCGACGCTGCTTTATGTCTTCAACGCACGCGACGAAGTGCTGCTGCTCGAACGCGCGCAGGAGCCCAATCGCGGCCTCTGGAGCCCGTGCGGCGGCAAGCTCCACACCGACCTCGGCGAATCACCCCATGCCTGCGCCTGCCGCGAAGCCGGCGAAGAAATGGGGCTTCACCTCCATCCCGCCGACCTGCACCTCACCGGGATCGTCAGCGAACACGGCTACGCCGGACAGGCGCACTGGCTGATGTTTCTCTTCGAGGTCAAACCGCGCCTGGCCACCGCGCCCGTGCCGCATCGCGAGGGAAGGTTCGAGTTTTTCCCCAGGGCCGCGCTCGATTCGCTCCGGCTCCCGCAGACGGATCGCGAACAAATCTGGCCGCTGTTCTGGCGGCATCGCGGCGGTTTTTTCGCCGCGCACTGCCATTGCCATGACGATGGACGATTCGACTGGATCGTGGAACAGTCCTCGCCGGCCACACACTGAAGCGCCTTAGAGCCTGACTGAAAATGATGAGAGAAGCTGTTATCGGGGAAAAGGCCGGATGGCGAGACGCGAGGAGGGAAGATGTCCTTCACGGACCTCTGACCGACGAGCCACGAAGCCAGACGGCCTTTTCCCCGATAACCCTCCGGGCGGCGGGTCTTTTGGCCCGGGAACTTCGTCGCTCCTCGGTCGCAGGGCGCAGCGGCCAACGGCCAGTGCGGCTCGCACCTCCTTCGTCGCTCCTCGTCCCGGCCCAAAATCCCTCGCCGCAGCTTCCCTCAGCATTTTCAGTCAGGCTCTAATGGACGAACCCATCATCGATCTCCAAAGCGACCATTACTTCATGGGCGAAGCCCTGCGCCAGGCCGCCAAGGCCTATGCGGCGGAGGAAGTGCCCATAGGCGCCGTGATCGTGCGGGCCGGGCGAATCATCGCCCGGGGCTGCAACCAGGTGGAGCTGCTCAAGGATGCGACCGCCCACGCGGAAATGCTCGCGCTAACCTCCGCGCAGGAGCTCGTGGGCGACTGGCGGCTGACGGATTGCACGCTCTACGTGACCAAGGAGCCCTGCCCGATGTGTGCGGGTGCCGTCGTTCACACGCGGCTGGAACGGGTGGTGTTCGGCGCCAGTGATCCAAGGGGAGGCGCGGCCGGCGGCGCGATGAACCTGCTGCAGTTCCCCACGCTGAATCACCAGTGCGCCATCACCACCGGGGTGCGCCTGGAGGAATGCCGGGCCTTGTTGCAAGGCTTCTTCGCCGAGCAGCGGGAAAAAAACAAGTCCGGCAGACCGGGCTGACACCCGCGAGGCCCGCGCTTAAAAATCCTTCCAATCGGAAGCCGTCTGCAAATCCGCCTTTGCATTCCGACCGGGTGGCGACGACGATTCAGCCGCCGCGTTCAAGGGAGCCGGCGAGGCGGGCGGGCGGACTGGAGCCACCGGCTTTGGGTCGGCAGCTTGCCGGGCCTTCGCGATGGGAGCCGGGCTTTTGCCGGCATCGCCTCCCACCACATTTTGCAGGAGCAATTCCACGGCCTCCTTGAGCGCAGTCGCCTGGCTGTGCAATTCCGTGGCCGCGCTGGCACTTTCCTCGGCGGTGGCCGCGTTGGATTGCGTGACCTGATCCATCTGCACCATCGCGGAACCAAGCTGGGTGATGCCCTGGTTCTGCTCTTCCGAGGCGCGCGCAATCTCCGCCACCAAGGTGTCCACCTGCCTGGATTTCTCGGCGATCTCGGTCAGCCGCCCGGCAATGCGGCTGCTGATTTCCACGCCGGCGTGGCTCTTATGAATCGAGTCCTCGATCTTTTCCGCCGTCTCGCGGGCCGCCAGCGCACTGCGCTGGGCCAGGTTGCGGACTTCGTCCGCGACCACGGCGAAGCCCATGCCGGCTTCGCCCGCGCGCGCCGCCTCGACGGCGGCATTCAACGCCAGGATGTTCGTCTGGAACGCGATCTCATCGATGGTCTTGATGATCTTTCCGATGTTGTCGCTGGAGGATTGGATGGCCTGCATGGCTTCGTTCATCCGGGCCATGTCCTCGGCACCGTCGGTGGCCGCGCGCCGGGCGGCCCCGGCGATGGTCTCCGCGGACTTCGCGTTCTCGGCGTTCCTCCGCGTCATGCTGGAGATTTCCTCCAGCGAGGCACTGGTCTCCTCCAGGGAAGCCGCCTGGGTGCTGGCGCCTTCCGCCAGCGAACTGCTGGCGCTGGACACTTGGCTGGCGGCGGCGGACACCTGGCCGCCGCATTGTTCCAAAAACTCGACGCTGCGCTGCACCGGCAGGGTCACAAACCTCCGGATGCTCCAGATGACAAGGCCGGCGACAACCAGAACCGCGGCGCCGGCCACCGCCGCCATGCGGCCAATGAGCGCGTTGTTGGCCGCCAGCTCGG
>JBDHQG010000490.1:0-3941 GCA_039806925.1 Limisphaerales bacterium | reverse complement strand
CGGTGGTTCCGGCAAGCAGGCGCGCAGGGTCATCGACGGGCTGCAAGCCGATGTCGTCACGCTCGCGCTCGCCTTCGACATCGATGCGCTGGCGGACAAGGGCCGGCTGATCCCGAAGGACTGGCAGAAGCGCCTTCCGAACAACAGCTCGCCCTACACCTCGACGATCGTGTTCCTGGTGCGGAAAGGAAACCCGAAAGGCATCAAGGACTGGAACGACCTGGCGAAGCCGGGCGTCTCCGTCATCACGCCGAATCCGAAAACGTCCGGCGGCGCGCGCTGGAACTATCTTGCGGCCTACGGCTATGAGTTCCAGCGCACTGGCGACGCCGCCAAGGCGAAGGATTTCCTCAAGGCGCTGTTCAAGAACGTGCCGGTGCTCGACACCGGCGCGCGTGGCGCGACGACGACCTTCGTGCAGCGTGGCATCGGCGACGTGCTCATCGCGTGGGAAAACGAGGCGATTCTCGCCATCAAGGAGCTCGGCAAGGGCGAGTTCGAACTCGTGGTCCCTTCCGTCAGCATCCTCGCGGAGCCGCCGGTGACGGTGGTTGATCGCGTGGCGAAGAAGCGCGGAACCGAAGCCGTGGCGAAGGCGTATCTCGAATATCTCTACACCGAGGCGGGACAGGAGATCGCGGCGAAACATTATTATCGTCCAAGGCTGGAACGGGTGGCTGCGAGGCACGCCGCGATCTTTCCGGCCCTGAAGCTCCTCACCATTGACGGCGATTTTGGCGACTGGCCGGCGGCGCACGCCGCGCATTTCAGCGAAGGGGCGCTGTTCGATCAAATCTATCAAGCCGGGAAATAATCATGACTTCATCCACATTGAAACATCCGGCGGCGCCCGCCTGCGACCGGCGGTCGGTCGAGGAGCTTCTCGCGCCGCTGAATGAACTGGCGGAACAATCGCCGCACTTCCTGAGCAGCTCGTTCGGAGGATTCCGGAGCGCGGGCCGGAACTACAGCCTGCCGCGCTACGTGTATCTCGGGCCGAAGGGCGGCGGGGACACGCTGAGGATCGGCATCTTCGCCACCATCCACGGCGACGAACCGGAAGGCGCGCTGGCGTTGACCCGGTTCGTGCGTGAACTCGAGGCGCGCCGCGAGATTGCGAAAGGCTTCGCGTTGTTCATCTACCCGGTCTGCAATCCCACCGGGTTCGAGGATGCGACCCGTGCCTCCCGCAGCGGAAAGGATCTCAACCGCGAGTTCTGGAAGAATTCGCCGGAGCCCGAAGTGCAGTTTCTGGAAACGGAGATCTGGACCCATGCGTTCCACGGGATCATCAACCTGCACTCGGACGACACCTGCGACGGACTCTACGGATTCGTCCACGGCGAAGTGCTCTCCGAGTATCTGCTGCGTCCGGCGTTGCGGGCGGCGGGAAGGCATCTCCTGCGCGATGAGCGGCGCGAGATCGACGGATTCCCCGCGCGGGACGGGGTTCTCCATCATTGCTACGACGGCGTGCTGCGCGCCGTCCCCGGCTTGAAGCTGACCCCCTTCGAGTTGACCTTCGAGACGCCGCAGCGCGCCCCCGTGCCGCTGCAGGTGGAGGCGTTTTCCGCGGCGCTTGAATCGATCCTCACCGAGTACCGCCAGTTGATGGCGATTGCCCAAAACATCTAGCCGACGAGTGGAAACAGCGCCGCCGGCGATTCTTCACCACACGCCGCCGTCACGGAGCAACGCTTCGGTGACGGCGGCGGTTTTTTCTCCCCCTGTCCGGGCAACTCTGTTTCCATAACCGCGCTTCATGGCCGAGAAGAAGTTCAACGTGCTGCCAGGCTTTGGCCTGACCTTGGGATACACGCTCGCTTACCTGGGCGTGATCGTCCTCATTCCCATCGCCGGGATGTTCCTGCGCGTGTTCGAGGTGTCGTGGGCGGATTTCTGGCGCCTGGCCACCACGCCGCGCGCGCTGGCGGCCTACAAGCTCACGTTTGGCGCGTCATTCATCGCGGCGGCCATCAACGCCATCTTCGGCGCGATCCTGGCGTGGGTGCTCGTGCGGTATCACTTCCCCATGAAGCGCTTCATGGACGCGCTCATCGACTTTCCCTTCGCGCTGCCGACCGCGGTCGCGGGGCTCACGCTCTCAAACCTGTTCGCCGCGAACGGCTGGCTGGGGCAGTTCCTCACGCCGCTTGGCATCAAGGGCGCGTTCTCGCCGCTCGGCGTCGTCATCGCGCTGACCTTCGTGGGAATGCCGTTCGTCGTCCGCACGCTCCAGCCCGTGCTGGAAAACATGGAGCGCGAGATCGAGGAGGCGGCGGCCACGCTGGGGGCGGGCCGGTTCCGCACGTTCTGCTGCATCATCGCGCCCACGTTGATGCCGACGTTGATCACGGGCTTCGCGCTGGCGTTTGCGCGGGCGATTGGCGAGTACGGCTCGGTGATCTTCATCGCCGGCAACATCCCGAACCAGTCGGAGATCGCGCCGCTGCTGATCGTCATCCGCCTGGAGGAATATGACTACTCCGGCGCGATGACGCTCGCCGTGGTGCTCCTGATCATCTCCTTCGTGCTCCTCATCACCATCAACCTGCTCGAACGCTGGGCGAGCCGCTACCAGCACTGATCATGGCCGGATACGTCAAAAGCTCCTCCCGCGGCGCGCGCGACGCGAACGCGAAATCGCAGCGCGGCACCGAGGAATCGCCGTTCGTCAAATGGACGCTGATCCTCATCGCGCTGACGTTCACGCTCGTCTTCCTCCTGGTGCCGCTCGTGAACGTCTTCGCGCAGGCGTTCAGCAAGGGCTGGGGCGGCTACGTCCGGGCGCTGGGCGATCCGGACACGATGTCGGCGATCAAGCTCACGCTGCTCGTCGCCGCCATCAGCGTGCCGCTCAACGTCATCTTCGGGCTCGCCGCGGCGTGGTGCGTCGCGAAGTTCAACTTCCGCGGCAAGGCGCTCCTCGTCACGCTCATCGACCTGCCGTTCTCCGTTTCGCCGGTGGTCGCCGGCCTGATGTTCGTGGTCATGTTCGGCCTGCAAGGCTACTTCGGCCCGTGGCTCGACAGCCGCGACATCAAGATCATCTTCGCCGTGCCCGGCATCGTGCTGGCCACCGTGTTCATCACCTTCCCGTTTGTCGCCCGCGAGCTGATTCCCGTGATGCAGGCGACCGGCTCCGATCAGGAGGAGGCCGCGCTGTCGCTCGGGGCGGGCGGATGGAAGACGTTCTGGTACGTCACGCTGCCCTCCGTGAAGTGGGGGCTGCTCTACGGCGTGATCCTCTGCAACGCGCGCGCGATGGGTGAGTTCGGCGCGGTGTCGGTGGTTTCCGGCCACATCACCGGCCAGACGGACACGATGCCGCTGCGCGTCGAAAAGCTGTACCAGGAATACAACGCCACGGCGGCCTTTGCCGTCGCCAGCCTGCTGGCGTTGCTGGCGTTGTTCACGCTCGGCATCAAGACCTTCCTCGAATGGAAACAGGAGCGCGACTACGAGCGCGCCCAGCACGCGCCGCCGGAGCCGGCCCCGCCGCCGAACCCATGAAGCCTCCCTTCGTCACCCGTGAATCTTCGCGCCCCGCATGAGCATTGAACTGAAAAACGTCAGCAAGAAATTCGGCGATGTCACCGCCGTCGACAACGTCAACTTCTCCGTGAAAGAGGGCGAGCTCGTGGCGTTGCTGGGCCCCAGCGGCGGCGGCAAGACCACCGTCCTGCGCATGATTTCCGGCCTCGAGCTGCCGGGCGAGGGCGACATCTTCATCCGCGGCGAGCGCGTGAACGACATCCCGGTGCAGAAGCGCAACATCGGATTCGTGTTCCAGAACTACGCGTTGTTCAAGAACATGACCGTGTTCGGCAACGTCGCCTTCGGCCTCCGCATCCAGAACTGGAAACGGGCGGCCATTCAGGAGCGCGTCACCGAATTGCTCGCGCTCTTCGGCCTGGAAGGGCTCGACCGGCGGTATCCGC
>JBDHQG010000489.1:0-3944 GCA_039806925.1 Limisphaerales bacterium | reverse complement strand
CAGGACGATTTCGGAGGCGGCACGCTCCACCGGCCCGGTCGTGGAGAAATCTGCCACGACGAGGTCGCGAACCGGGCCGCTGTGCTGTCTGATTCCTTCGGAGAACTCCGCGAAACAGCCGGGCCAGTCGTTGTCCGGGGAGCCTTTTACGAAATGGTCGCGTTCGACGGTAATCTTCACCTTGCCGCTGTGATTGACCACCCGCTCGCGCAAGGCTTCGGCGTTCAACCGCAGGTGAATGGCGAATCCCTGGGCAAGACAGAGCCAGATGTCGTCCGGCGAAAGCTGGAGGGGAAAGTGCCTGGAGTACGCGAGGTCTGCCGCGGCCACGATTGGATTTCCGTCTGAAACGATGAGGTTGTTTGAGCTGCAGCCACAAGCCTCGCAACTGATTCTGCGGTTCTCCTTCAGTGAGGCCTTCAGGGTGGTTGCGGTAAGGGGAGCTTCGTCGGGGGGAAGTTTGGAAATGGTGATTGTTCTCATGGCGCTCCGGTTCGAGGTGGTTGCCAAAAAGGATACGGAGCCGGTGAGTGGAGGCGAGTTTATTTGTCGCAGAGCCACCCGGATTGTTTGCGTAACGATTCGGGATCTTTCCGCAAATGGAGGGCAATCGGCATTCGATGAACGACGACGAATCCGGCGAAGCGAGACGGGAAAACGATTTCCACATTTTTTCAAAAGTAATGTGTCCGCTGCGAATGAATCACCACGGGCGCATTCTGACATTAACCAATCCTGCACGCCCTTCCGTGACGGAGCACAAACTTTCCGTGCGCGCACCGCGCCGGGGTTCCCGGTGCATAGCCGCCGCCAATACTTTCACTAAAAAACTTGGGAACCGTCAGCCAGCCATTCCCCCCGCATGGAGTGAAAGCCCGTATCGCCGCGAACAGTCAGCGCACCGGGGGAATAAGAAACCAACAACCAACCGACACAAATCCTATGTTCCAAACCAAACTCATCAGCATCGCTCTTCCGCGACCGGCGCACGGCCTGCGGCTCCTTGCCATTGGCCTCGCCTTGCAATTGCTCGCCGCGACTGCGGCGTGTGCATCGACCCTGCCCCTGCTCTTCAACGGCTACTATGCCGTCACCAACTCCGTCTTTGTCGATCCGGCGGACCCGGCGCATCTGCAAATTCGCGTGGGCGGTGGCGGCGGCGCGTCGCAGATCGGCAAGTTCTCGATTTCCACGACAGACCAAACCCTCGATTTCGCCACGGGCGTGCAAACCGGCACCATCAACATGGAAGATTCCGACGGCAACCGGCTCACCGGCATCTACTCCGGCCCGTCCGCGCAGGAACCCGACGGACGCGTCACTTTCGGCGGTGAAATTGTCTTTCACGGCGGCACCGGCCCTTACGCCAAAGCCAGCGGCAGCGTGCGGGTCGATGGCTGGGCACGGGTGAATCCCGAAACCAGCACGGGCATCGCGCTGGTCACCTTCAAGGGCTGGCTGCGCGGCGCGGATCTAAAACCCTCGAAATGCTTCAGTGTGGTCGAATCCCTTGATGCGCGCGTGAGCAATCCGACCTTCACCGCGGTCGGCGAAGGTTTCGCCACGCGCATCGGGAGGTTTCGCGATGAGAATGCCACGGTCGCCAGCCCCTTCAACGGTTTCGTGGGCATCGTCGGCGGCAAGTTCACCGCCCTCTACCCGTTTGATTCGGTCTGGACCACACCGGGCGGCGACCAACTATTCCTGACCGCGGTGGAAACCGTCAGCTTCGCCACCATCCTGCTGCCCGACGGCACGCCCGTGCCCGACATCACGCAGCCGAGCCGTGCGAAGCTATATCAGACGATCGTGGGTGGCACCCGACGTTTCGCCGGAGCCGAGGGTGTCGTCTTCGGCAACGCGCTCTTCACTCCGACCGGAAACGATGAAAACGGCGCGCTCGTCATCGATGGCCGCTGGTGCGGCTCCGGTGCCATCATGCAACGTCGCTAGTTCGCACGAACCGGGTCCATCCCGTTTTCCACTCCTCTCAACGGCGGGTTGCGGCATTGCAGCCCGCCGATTTTCATTTCCGCATTCTGCAGACCATTCCCTCCCAGCTGCAACCTTTTCCTTCCTTCTCCCCTGATCCAGATGACGCCGCCCGCGGATGAAGGTTGAAACAACCTTCCAGCTTCAGCGGCAGGGCAGAACGAAACGATTATGAAAACCGAGAACCACCTCCGCAGCCTCCACACTTTCGTCACAGCGTCGCCCGCGTCGTGGGGTGAACCGGACGATTCGCCGACCATCAGCGGCTACATCCGCCGCGCCGCCCTTGATGGCGCGCCGGTCGAAACCCATCGTAGCGCTGCCGAACCCGCCCGGCATCTCCAGCCCGAAATCATGCTGGCCGTCCTCAGCTACTGCTATGCGAGCGGCGTTTATGCCTCCGCCGAGATCGAGAACCGGCTCTGGCGCGACGATGCGTTCCTCGCCCGGTTCGACCAGCAACTGCCCACCGCGCCGCGCATCCGCCAGTTCCGGCGCCAGCACCGCCAGAAGATCATCCATGTGATTGAAACCGCCCTGAAGGCCCAACGCGAGCGCGGTGCCGCCGCGCAACCCTCCGCCGTCGCCTTACACGATCCGGTCGCCACCGCCGCGAAGCTTCTCGAATACGTGACCGCCACGGACAGCCTCGACGAAGACTGAGCCATCCGAAGACCGCACAGCCATCATTCGCAACCTTTCCACTCAACCTCCCCTGCAGTGAGTGACAACCATTTGACCGCACCCCGCTGGGCTCGCGGTCTCGCTCAAGCAAAGAACCAAAAACAAAACACATGAAACAACAACCACTCCCAAAAGTCCTCAGCCTCGCCGCCCTCGGCGCGGCCGCGCTGTTCATCTCCATCCCTCAGTCAGCCACCGCCGCCACCTACAATGTGAACGTGCAGTCCCCCACCTTCACGCTTTACTCCGATCCTTACA
Source organism: Limisphaerales bacterium (assembly GCA_039806925.1). Lineage (GTDB taxonomy): Bacteria > Verrucomicrobiota > Verrucomicrobiia > Limisphaerales > JADJPG01 > JADJPG01. The sequence goes on along the minus strand of JBDHQG010000489.1, from coordinate 1,010 downwards.
ACGGAAACGAGATCAAGCTCGGCGGCTTCTCCGGAATCTATCCCGTGCCGTTCCTGCGCGACACGTTCTACGTCATCACGGATCGCGGCCCGGCCACGGATTTCGTGACCGCCGCGAACACGACCATCAAGGCCTTCGTTGCGCCGGAGTTCGGCCCGCACATCGTCACCGTGCGCCTGCAGCAGAACGGCACGGCTCGCGTCCTCGCGGCCAGTGCGTTGAAAGGTCCGGACGGCGCGGAAATCTCCGGCCTGCCCTCCACCGTGCCAACCACCGAAGTGCCCTATGATTTCAACCTGAACGTGCTGCCCTCGGATGAGGACTCACTCGACGCCGAGGGCATCACCATCGGGCCGCTCGGCAACTTCTGGGTGTGCGATGAATACAAGCCCAGCGTCGCCTGCGTCGCGCGCAACGGTCGCGTGCTGTTCCGGCTCATCCCGGAAGGCACACTGACCGGCGCTGAGAACGTTCCTACTTTCGATGTGCTGCCCGCGGTGCTGGCCAAGCGCCGCAACAACCGCGGCTTCGAGGGTATCGCCTATTCCGCTGACGGCTTCATCTACGCCATTGTCCAGCGGCCGCTGAACAATCCGAACCGCGCCGCCGCCGATGCCAACGGCAACGGGCGCCTCGTGGCCATCAACCTCCGCGCGCTGCTCCATTGCAGCCCGGAGCCGCTGGTGCGCCAGTATCTCTACCAGATGCCGCCGGCCAACGGCAGCGTCACCGTCAGCGATCTCTTCTCCACCGGCCCCGGCAAATTGCTCGTGCCCGAACGTTTCACCGACAAGCTGTTTGAAGTGAACGTGGCCGGCGCCACCGACCTCACGCCACTGGAAGATCCCGCCACCGGCAAACTGCTCGCCGACCCGACGAAGACCATCGAACAGCTCAATCCCGCCGGCTTGGCCGCGTTCGGCATCACGCCCTTGAGCAAGACCGTGGTGATCGATTCGCTGACGGCCATCGATCCGCTGCTGGAAAAAGTCGAAGGCGTTTGCGTGGCG
>JBDHQG010000488.1:0-3957 GCA_039806925.1 Limisphaerales bacterium | reverse complement strand
ACGCCCTTGGGCGGACGCGGCAGCTTGTCGCCGAGCAACACTTCGCAGAGCCAGTTGCCGCGCAGGATCGGCGAGGTGCGCGACGCGCCGGATTGTTTCGCGAGCGTCGTCGCCTGCGCGAGCACGCCGCCGCGGCCGAACTTCCTCACGCCATCAACACGCTGCCAGCCGTCACTGTTCGTTCCGCGTTCCGAGTTTCGCGTTCCGAGTTCAATTCCATAGTGCTTCGCCAGTTCCGCGTTCAGGAACGTGTGGTCCGCATCGATAATGCTCAGCACCGAGCCGTCGTTCCGGAACAGGTCAGTGAAGAACCGAATCGTCTCTTCATACATCGCGCCGCGCAGTCCGGCGAACGTCGGGAAGTGTCGCTCGCTCTTTTCGCCGAGCTGATCGAAGTCGTAAACGTGCAGCCAGGCGCAGGCGAACTCGGTCGCGAGCCGGCGCGTGCGGTCGTCCTTAATCATGCGCCGCATCTGCGCCGCGAGCATGTCGGGCTTGCGCAGCTTGCCGCTCGCGGCGACGGCGCGCAGCTCGGCATCCGGTGCCGAGGACCACAGGAAGTAGCTCAACCGCGTGGCGAGCTCGGAATCGCTGACCGGCCCCGGCTTCTCGCCAGCGACGGGTTTCTCCGCCTTGTAGAGAAAGGCCGGCGCCACGAGCGTGCGCGCGAGCGTGAGCCGGATGGCCTGGTCATGCGGAATTTCTTCCGTGCGCAGCTTGCGATAAAGACTGCGCAACTCTTCACGTTCCGCATCCGTGAGCGGACGACGATACGCGCCATCGGCGAATTTCAAAACGGCATTCAGATGCGCCGGCTGGGTATCCACGAGCAGCTTCTTGAATGTCTCGGCGCGTTTCATGATCGGCTCGCGCATCGGCGTGAACGCGCTCGGGTCGGCGTCCTGCGTGGCGTATTGCCAGAGCTGCTCGTAGGCATCGACGAGCTTGAGCGCGTCGTGGCTCACGTAGTGCAGCTCCGCCCAGAGCCGCTCCAATTGCGCGGTCTCCTTCTCGTCGAGCATCAGCCGGCGCAGCGCGTCGTCCTCTCGGTAATAGAGCGTGAGCGTCACGACTTCATCGACAGGAACAATCTTCGTGTAACACAACGCCGCCGGGAAGAGCTGCCGGAACTCGTCCAACGCCGCTTCAATCCGCTTCCGCGCCGCGCTGCCTTCCGCGACGAGAATCGGCGAATCCGAAACCACCGGACGCTCGCCATCGGACCACGTGCTCTTGCCACCCTGCTCTTTCACCGAACCTGCGGTAAGACCAATCGCCGCCGGCTTGGTCGTGAGCGCCTGCATTTGCACGCTGCCTTCGCGGCCGGTTTCCTTGTGCAACGTCGCGGTGGCGACGAATTCGCAGCCTTCCGCCAAGTCCGCCGGGAGATGCACCTCAATCACCGACGGCGCGCGCACGCAGAGGTTCTTCGCATCCACCGCCGAGCCATTCGGATGCTTGCCGAAAAGTCCCGGCTCAACGCCCCAAACTGTAGCAGCCGACGTAAGTCGGCTCTGATCTATAGCGGAGGAATTTTGCGTGGACTCCCGTCCGCTGCTACGCAGGACCGAGGACAACAACGGCCCGTTCAACGACGTGAGCTGCCGATGCAACACCGCATCCGGCGCGTCCTTCGCCAAACCCGCGGTGCCACCGGCCAGGAGCTTCTGCATCTCGCCGGCGAGTTTTCGCTTCTCGTCCGCGCTTGCGCTCGACTGCCACTTCGCGAGCAACGATCCCGCCGGCAGCACCGGCTCCGCGCCGCCGCCTTTGTCCGGCTCGCTGTAGAAATGCCAGACCGCGCCGTTGCCGAGACTGTCCGCGTGCGGATTGCCGGCGAGAATGTTCGGCGAAACATCCTTCGCCAGATTCCAGGTGCGCGTGCCGTCGGTGAGACTGAACTCCACCGCCGTCAAATCGCACGAGTGATTGCCATCGCGCGGGCTGACCACCACGGACATCACGTCGCCCGGCTGCACCGCGAGGTTCTCGAATGGACCGAACTTCACTTCCTTCGCCCCCGCCGAGTTGCCCGCGGCCAGCCGTTGACGCGAACTGCCCCGGCGCAACTCCACCATCCACGCGATGCCGTTGCCGCATTCCGTGTGCGCGTGCTGCACGAAGCCCTCCACCTTCACCGTCGCCGCCACCGGCGCGCGCCAGCCGATCACCACACGGCGCTTCGGCGACGGATGCACCGCCACGCTGTGCGGACGCATGTTGCCGGGCACGCGCACATGCTGGTCGGACGAATTCGCGAGGACGCTCAACGCATCCGCGCCGGTCCAGCCCTTGATGAAATCGTAGTTCTGCGCGCTCTCCATCCTGCCGGTCATGTGACCTTCGATGCGCGTCTCGCCGCCGCCAATGCCGAGCACATCCAGCCACGCCGCCAGCGCGATGGGATCAACGCCGTGCTTCTGCGCGAGTTGCGCGACGCCGTTCTTGTCGAGCGAGCCGGCGACTTCCGCCGCCGCCGCGAGACTTTTCTCCGCGCTCGAAAAGATCTTCTCCCGATGCGCGTTCAAGGCCGCCACCGCCGAACGAACATCGCGCAACGGAAGGTCCGCGCGCCCCGCCGCGACCAGTCGTGGATTCTCCCAGAGCGCAAAGTCGTTCTCGTTTCCATCGCCCGCATCCGACGCCGCGAGATACAGCGTCACGTCCTGGCCCGCCGGCGCGGACGGGAGCTTCATCCGCACCTCACGCGCGCCGGAGATCGGCACAACCGGCACCTGCCACGCCTTTGGGCCGTCGCGCTTCCCGATGTGACCAACCTGCGTGAACCGCCAGAGCGTCTGCTGCCACTGCGCGATGCCGAGCGCGAGCGCATCGACATCCGCGGGCCTGGCCGCGCGCCATTGGGCGCGGATGGGATCCAGCACCAGCGATGGCCTGGAATCGTTGAACGTCGTCCACAACGCCCCGAGATACTTCGCGTTCAGGCCGCGATCCGCCGCGAGTTTGCGGAGCTTCTCGCTCGAAGCCGTCGCGGACTTGGAGAGCGACATCCCGCGCATTTCCAGCGTCGCCTCCAGATACTTCTTCAGTGGAATGACGCCGCCGTCCTTTGTGTCGAACTTGATGCCCTGCAGGTTCACCGCCGAGCCGCCGCCATTGACCGAGTAGCGACCGTAGAACTCGCGAATCGCCGCGAGCTTTTCCTCCGACCAGTCGCGTTGCGACGTGCTCGGCGACCAGCCGATGCCGTCCGGCAGCAGCATCGCGTGCGCGGCGATGTCCTTCGCGGCGTCGAGATACTTCGTCACCAGCGAGGGCGACATCACGAGCGAGTTGCCGACGTTCATGAAGCCCTCGCCCGACGCGGAATCCACCGGGAACTCCTTCGCCGGATCGAGCGTCGGCATGCCGGTCAGATCGCGAATCGTGTAAGTGAACTCCGCATTGTTCAGGCGGCGCAGCACCACCGGCCCCGGATCGCCCGCTCGCAAACGAGCCGCCTCGTCGAGCGTGTCGTTGACCCATCCGAGCAACTTCTCGCGCTCCGCCGGCTTGAGTTGCGGCTTGTTCTTCGGCGGCATTTCTCCCAGCGCAATCTGCTCCACGACCCCTTGCCAGACCTTCGCGTGCTTCATCACGTCCTCGACGCTCTTGAAGCGCTCCAGATCCAGCTCGCCCTTCTGCTTCTCCGTCGAGTGGCAGTCGAGGCAGTATTGCTTGAGGATGGGCAGCACCGGGCCGGCGAACTCCTTCTCGAGCTTCGAGACGCCCGCCGCACGGGCGGGTCCGCCGGCCATGATGAAGACGCCGGCCACGAGTGCGGAAACGACATTCAGAGCCTGTCTGAGAATTCGTTTTTTGCGTGGACAGAGCCGAGGCGGAGTGCGCCCGTCCCCGGGCGCAGCAACGTCCGTACGCCGGACGCCCGCAAGGTTGCCAAGATCGTGGCCCCGCCCCACCTCTCTGCGCCCGAGGACGGGCGCACTCCGTGTGTGC
>JBDHQG010000487.1:0-3972 GCA_039806925.1 Limisphaerales bacterium | reverse complement strand
GCTCCGCCGTTCAGATCTTTCGCCATAATTCCGGCGTGGAGCAAAACCTGTTTGGGCAGGTAATGGCCGGTGGTGGAGCTGTCATCGACGAAGCCCATCGATTTTCCCCGCAAGTCCGACAAGGATTCGATGCCTGAGTCGGCGCGGGTGAAAATGTAACCGCGAATCCTTCCGTTCTGCGCCAGCAGAAGCGTCACTCCGGGATTCAGTTTCTTGGCTTCGACATAGCTCGCAGAACCGAAGCGGGCAAAATCCACGGCGCCACGGACCAGCGCGGCCTTGGCGGCGTCATACTGGCGATAGATCCGCAGGTGAATCTGCACTGGTTGAGAAAGGCTTCGCGCCATGCTGCCCTCCAGTACAGCCAGGGCCGGTGCCATGTTCGACAACATCACGGTCGGTTTTTCATGGGTATAGACGGCAAAGAGCAGGTTCAACTGATTCGTACCTCCTGGATTCCCACTCGATTGCTCTCCGCGCAACGCCGCCAGCATCTCGGAGCTAATCGGCTCGTAGTCCTGGTTCGAGGACACCCACATTTCCTCAAGAGAACGAATCAGATTACGCTGCATCACATCCAGGGCATAATGCTTTGCTGTGGCAGTATCTTCCAAACTTCGGTTCAGGCGGGTAACCCTCGCGGCGAAAGTCATCGCGCCAATCGTCAGGCACAGGAGCAGGAATGCAACAGACCCACCCAGCAATGCCTCCTTGGGATTCCTCCGGCACCACCTCCAGAAACGTTCCGCATTGTGGACAGGCCGAGCCTGAATCGGCTCACCATGCAGCCAGCGTTCCAGATCTTCCGCCAGCGCGACGGCGGAGGCGTAGCGGCGTTGCGGCTCCTTCTCCAGACATTTCATCGCGATGGTTGCGAGGTCGAAGTCGAGTCCTTCGCGGATGGTGCTCGGATGCTTCGGCTCCTGTTCGATCACCTGCTTGAGCGTTTCCACCGGCGTCTCGGCGCGGAACGGCGGGCTGCCGGTGAGCATGGTGTAGAGAACCGCCCCGAGGCTGTAGATGTCGGCGGCGACGGTGATGTGTTTGCTGTCGCCCGCAGCCTGCTCGGGCGCCATGAAGCTGGGCGTGCCCATGATGGCGCCGCTGGCGGTGAGGTTGCTGGCCTCATGGCCCAGAACCTTCGCCACGCCGAAGTCCGTGAGGTGCGGCTCGCCGCGCGCATCGAGAAGGATGTTGCCGGGTTTGAGATCGCGATGCAGCACGCCGTGCCGGTGCGCGTAATCGACGGCGCGCGCCACCGTGGCCAGGATGCGCGCGATGTCCTCCTGGCGCGCGAGTGGCCCCGTCCGAACATCCGCGCTCGCGGGGCCGCGCGTGAATCCCGAGCGGCTGATGTGTTTGTCCAGCCCGGTTCCCTCCACCAGCTGCATACTGTAGAAGTGTTGCCCGCGCAGCTCGCCGATCTCGTAGATGGGAACGATGTTCGGATGATGAAGATTGGCGGCGGCCTCGGCTTCGCGATGAAAACGCTGGATCAGCGTCGACGAGGCGAACTCGCCCGCGCTGATCATCTTGAGCGCCACGAGCCGGTTCAGCCGGATCTGCCGGGCCTTGTAAACCACGCCCATGCCGCCGCGCCCCAGTTCCTCGAGTAGTTCATAGTCGCCGAAGCGTTGTTTGCCGTCGGAGGTTTCGGCGGATGAAAGGTCATCGGGCAATGGGCCGAAGCCAAGGTCGATCAGGCATTTCGGGCAATGTCCGAAGGGCGCGCTGGCGGGCACCTCGGTTCCGCAGGTACGACATTGTTTGATCGTGGACATATTGTCGCCGAGTTGAACTTCACCTTCTTCTACAGGGACCGCGGGCCGAGGTAACAAACAATCTGCAACCGCCGTCCGGTTACCCGGCAAGCCAGACCGGCTACTGCCGCGTGATGGCTTCCAGAAGATGACGGAGCTCGTCCTCGACACCACGCGGGTCGTTCAGGGTTTGGGCAATCTCGCGGCGGAGCAGCTCGCCGTAGCGCCGGCGCAGCCGCATCACGGCCATCTTCACCGCGGACTCCGTCAAGCCAAGGCCCGCACCGATGTTCTCGTAACTCACGTCCCCCTTGCTCCCGGTCAGATAAACCTGCAACACCGCAAACACATCAGATTTGCCGGCGGCGTCATGTTCCGCCTTCAAATCCCTCGCGACCTTGGCCAGCAACGTCATCGCCCACGCATGATTGAACTGCCGTTCCGGCGTCGTGTGGTCAGCGGGTTCGTTCTGGAAATGGGTTTCCAGCGTCGAGTCGTCGATCGAAACAAACGCCAGCCGCCCGCCGCGCTTGGCCGTCATGCGTCGATGATGCTCGTTCGCCAGGAAATTCTTGAAGCTCGCGAGCAGGTAATTCCTGAACCGACCACGTTCCGGCGTCGCGGCAGCGAAGCAATTTCGTTCCAGGAACGAGGCGAAGAAATGTTGCGTCAGATCTTCCGAGTCCGCAGGGCCGTTGCCCTGCCGGCGCGAATAGGCGTAGAGCGGATACCAATACGTCCGGCACAGGGATTCCAACGCCGCCAAGGCGTCAGGCGAAGTGGCCCCGCCCGCCGCGAACACCGCGCTCCAGTGCGTAGTGGCAAAAGCACCCCGTCCGCTGACTTGCGGTTCGTCTTGAGGAGAATCTTCGCCAGGGTTGCTCATCGGGCTCTGTGGTCTGGCACGGGCCGGGTGATTGAGACGTTGAACTGGATTCTCTCTTACCCGCAACAGGAGCCGAAAACAAGCGCGCAATCTGACAGATTCGTGGGCGCATTGCCATTCGCAGCGGACGACAAAGACGGGGAGTGGCGAAGCGCGGAATGGTTTCGGCTTGGCCGGCAGACCCGTCCGCGCATCGCCGGGATGTCCCTGGCGGCGGTTTCCCCAAGTTTGCCGTCACTTGAAGAACAGCAGGCGGCAGCCGGCGAGGATCATGAAGCCGCCGAAAAGTTTTTTCAGCGTTTCGGCGGGCAGATGTTTCGTGAGGGCGGCGCCGGCGAAGCCGCCAATGATGGCGAGCGGAATAAGCGAGGCGGCGACCTTCCAGTCGATGTTGCCGAGTTGTTGATGCTTGAACGCGCCGGTGATGGCCGTCGGGATGATCACGACGAGCGAGGTGCCGATGGCCGTCTTGATGTTCGTTTGCATCAAATAAACCATCGCCGGCACCATCACAATGCCGCCGCCCACGCCGAACAATCCGCTGGTGATGCCTCCCACGAGCCCGATCAACGCCGCGATCAAATATTGCATGGGCCGGTGATGCCCTGCGCTTCCAGGCACGACAACTAAAATCATTTGCTTTGGCGGACTCGCGTTCTAGTTTCGTGACCCATGACAAAGCCCGCCAATCCGGCCCTGTCCGCGTTCGTCGCACAACCCGGCGACGAGATGGCGTTTGCCCAGGTGCTGGTGCGGCGCGTGGGAACGGGTTTCGAGCTGCGGCATCGGGAGGATTCGGCCAGGGCGCCCGAGTCATTGCGGTGGACTGCCGTCGATGCGTTGCGGGAGCTGGCGCAGACGACGGAAGCAGGATCGTTTCGTCCGTTGAAGTCCGCGCCGAATTTGCGTCGCGGCTGGCGGGTGCAGGTGCCGGATGAACGTCAGTTGGAGGAGGCTCTCGGGCACCTTTATCCCGGCGGGCTGGCGGATTGGTTTGCCGCGACGCAGCCTCATCCGCCGGTGACCCATTACCGTGAATTCACGGCGCGCCAGACCGGCATGTACCGCATCACGACGATGCTGGATGACGCGCAGGCGGCGGGAGTGATTCGCGCCTGCTGCGACGAACGGTTTTGCCTGAAGCGGCGGTGGTGGACGGTGGCGGGGCTGGAACTGGAGGCGCGGATCGATCCCGGCCTGGTGCCGTGCCTGGAGCCGTGCGCCGTGTTCCTCGAATTCGCCGTCAAGGCGGCGCGCATCGAACAGGAGGCGCAGGTGACGGTGGCGTTGAGCAGGAGCGATCTGGAGACGGTCCTGGCGGCGCTC
>JBDHQG010000486.1:0-3976 GCA_039806925.1 Limisphaerales bacterium | reverse complement strand
TTCTTGCCGGCGATCTGGAAGGCGATGTCCTTGGAGTCGACGGGATGCATCTTGCCGTCGTAGAAATCAATCTTCACATCCACGACGCGGTAACCGGCCACAATCCCCTCCGCGCACGCGCTCATCACGCCTTTCTCCACGCTCGGGACGAAGGTGCGGTCCACGTTCTGCCCCGCGAGCGTCTGCACGAACTCCACGCCGCTGTTCCGTTCTCGCGGTGAAATGCGCATCCAGACTTCCGCGAACTGTCCCGCACCCCCGGTTTGTTTCTTGTGCCGGTACTTGCTCTCGGCGGGAGCCTGAATGGTTTCGCGGTAGGGAACGCGCGGCTCGGCCATGTCGAACTCGACCTTGAAGCGGGCCTTCAACCGCTCGGCGACGATGCGCAGGTGCAGTTCGCCCTGGCCGCTGATCACGGTCTGGTGCAGCTCGGAATCGACGTGGAAGAGAAACGTCGGATCCTCCTCGTGCAAGGCGGCCAGGCCGCTGGCCATCTTGTCTTCTTCGCCCTTGGATTTCAGGGTCAGCGCGACATGGATGTTCGGCGTGGGATACTTCACCTTCGGCAGGCTCACGATTCGTTTGGGCGAGCAGAGCGTGTTGCCCGTGTGCGTGTCCTTCAGCTTCACCGTCGCGCCGATGTCGCCCGGGCCGAGGTCGGCCACGGCGGTGCGCGTGCGGCCGTTGAGCACGAAGATCTGGCCGATGCGCTCGTTGCATTTGCGGTCGGCGTTATACAGATCCATGCCCGCATGGACGTGGCCGGAGTACACGCGGAAATAGGAGAGCTCGCCGAACTGCGCCTCGCTCATCGTCTTGAAAACGTACGCGGCGGGCTCGGTGCCGTTCAGGGCGACATCAATCTCCCGGCCGGCGAGGTCGATGGCGCTGACGTGCTCGCGGTCCACGGGCGAGGAACCGTACTTCGCGATGAAGTCCATGAGCCGCGCCACGCCGATGTTTCCGGCGGCGTTGGTGCAGAAGAGCGGAATGATCGACTGCTTCTGCACCGCGGCATGTTCGCCGGCGCGCAGTTGTTCCTCGGTCAATCCGCCCTGGGAGAAGAACGTTTCCATGAGCGCATCATCCGCCTCGGCGGTGAGCTCGATCAGTTCCTTGTGCAATTGAGCGACGCGTTCCTTGTGCGCGCCGGCGGCCGGCGCCTCCGTGAACTTGCCGCTGCCGTCGGTCGCATACGTCACGATGTCGCTGCGCAGCACGTCCAGCGTTTGATTGAAGCCCGGGCCGGCATTCAACGGGATGCTGAGCGGGAACACGCGCGGACCGAAGCGCGCGCGGCACGCCGCGAGAACGGCGTCGAAGCTCACGTTCTCCTTGTCCATGCCGTTGATGACGATCATCTTTGGAATGTCGAACTCGGTGGCGTACTTCCAGACCTGTTCCGTGCCGACGCCAATGCCATGCTGCGCGTGGATGACGACGAGCGCGAAATCGCCGACGCGCAGGGCGCCGAGACCTTCGCTGATGAAGTCGAGGTAACCGGGCGTGTCGATGAGGTTGAACTTCTTGCCAAGCCACTCGCAGTGGAGCAGGGAGGTGTGGATCGAGATTTGATGGCTCTGCTCATCCTCGTGGTAGTCGGACACGGTGTTGCCCTGCGCGATGGTTCCCATGCGGCTGGTGGCTCCCGCGCAGGCGAGCATGGCTTCGCCAAGGGTGGTTTTGCCACTGGAAGCGTGGCCGACGACGGCGAAGTTGCGGATGTCCGCGGGCGAATAGTTTCTCATGCGATCAAGGCTCCTCTCCTGTCAGAGCGATTGGGAGCAGTATGAGCGGCCAAAAAATATTGGCCAGCTGCGGATTGGCATTATTTCAACCTTGGTGGTGGCAGACGCCGCTCGGAGTCCATCCACGGAAGGAAATAAAGCGCGCGAAGGAGAAGCGCTTCCCTAACAGGCGCCTTGGAAACTGGGTTGCTTCCACGTGCCGTGGGCCTTCGTTCGCTTTTCGCTTTGTGTGCTTCCGTGGAGGTTTTCCGTCCGTGTTGGGCGGTGGGAGAAGAAGTGATTTTGGAAGGGCTGTAAGCCGAATTCTGTCTGCCCGGTTGCCCGGGGAGAGAATCATTTGTCTGAGCAGCCAGTACCCGGGACCCATTCCGTCGAAACGGAAACTGAAGCGGGCCGCTTCGTGGTCCCCTATTTGGCCTTGCTCCCGATGGGGTTTTCCGTGCCCCGGCGATTACTCGACGGGCGGTGGGCTCTTACCCCGCCTTTTCACCCTTGCCGCCGCGACCGAAGCCGCGGCGGCGGTTTGTTTTCTGTGGCACTGTCCGTCGGATGGCCTTTCGGCTTCTCCTCCCGCGTGTATCCCAATCCACACAGACTTGGGTTACGCGGCATCGCGCCCTGTGGAGTTCGGACTTTCCTCCCCCGGCTTGCGCCGGAAGCGATTCTCCGCCCTTCCAAAATCAGAAGCATTCTAAGTGCGCTTTGCAGGCGGCACAAGCGAAGGAAAGTCTTCGCACGAAGATTTTTTGCTCAAGCTTCTTCGCATGTCCTCCGATCAAAAAGGGGACAGACGGCGCTGTAGAGAGCGGCGCGGTCTGACACCACTGGCGCGCGGCGGTTTATTGGTTCATCCGCCGCGCGCCGTTTTTTTTCACGGGAGATTCACGGTGAAGGCGTCACCGGGCGCACGATGAAGCCGAATTTCTCAAACGTGCGGCTGGCGGCCGGGGTCGAGAGATGGACCGCCAGTCTGCGCGCCGCCGCCAGGTTCTTCGCTTCTTTGATGACGGCGACGGGATAGCGGATGTCCGGCCCGTCCGCGGCGGGGATTTCATGGGCGACCTTCACCTTTTTCGAGATGAGGGCGTCGGTCTTGTAAACGATGGCAGCGTCCACGTTGCCCGCCTCCACGGCGGCGAGCGCGCCACGGACGTTTTCGGTGGGGATGACCTTGTCGCTGACTTTATCCCAAAGGCCGAGTTTTTGCAGGTGGCTTTTGGCGTAGATGCCGGCGGGCACGGTTTTGGGCTCGGCCAGGGCGAGTTTCTTTATCTTGGCGGTGGCGAGATCCTGGGGCGAGGAGATTGCCAGGTCGCCCTCCTTTTCCACCACGATGACGAGGCTGTTTGAAAGAAGGCTTTTGCGGGTTTCCTTCACGATGAGATTTTTTTTGTCGAGGCGGTCCATTTTTTCCTCGTCGGCGGAAAAGAACACGTCGGCCGGCGCGCCCTCCTCGATTTGCCGGGCCAGCGTGCTGGAGGCGGCGAAGTTGAAGACGAGTTTGTCACCCGTTTCCTTTTGGTAATCGGCGGCGATTTCCTTGAACACGTCACTGAGGCTGGCGGCAGCGAAGACATTGATTTCGGCGGCGTGGACGCGGAGGCCCTGGAGGGCGATGAGGCTGAAGCCGAGGAGCAGGCAACGCAGGGTGGCGGAAATGGAGTTCATGCGGACATTGGGATGAAAGAAGAACGCGCCGGTCCAGAAAGCGGCATCGTGGTGAGAGACATGGTTTGAATCGCGTTTTGAAAACGAGCGAAGCGACTCAATCTTTCCCATTATCTCACGTCAAGTATATCGAAGCGACACGAAGGTCCGGCAGGATGGTCCGGGCGCGGGCATCGAGGCTGGAATGAAGAAGATGCTCCAGCCAGTTTCAAAAAACATTTGAAGGGCAACACTGAGGAATTGTTGCGCGCTCAGGTGAGGGTGAGATCCAACACTTTCACTGCCACGGCATAGAAGCCGGCCGGCCTCGTCCGCGCCACATACACCGTGGCCGGCTGCTCGTTGCCCATGAGGGATTGCTGCTCCAGCGGACCATCCGGCGAGGTGGCAAAGGGCACGACTGCCCAGGGAGTTTCCATGTTTTCCCGGAAGCGCACTTCGTATTCCACGCCGGCGAAGGTCGGGAAATTCAGCTGGAATCGGGGCGATTAAGTGTTCTGGACCGCGGACCCGCTGACCGAATAGCCGCGGCTTGGCACGCGAATCGTCAGTGTCTTCCC
>JBDHQG010000485.1:0-3977 GCA_039806925.1 Limisphaerales bacterium | reverse complement strand
CAAGGATGGAACCCCCTTCGAATACCGCGCCGCCATCACGCTGGATTGTACCGGCAAGGAAAGCTTCGCCGCCGTTCGCGAAGGCTGGCGCATCCGCGATCCGCACCTGAACAAGGTGGCCGTCTGGACTTACTACAAGGGATCGAAACGCGACGCCGGCATCGACGAGGGCCAGACGACCGTGGCGATGATTCCCGACAAAGGCTGGTTCTGGCACATCCCGCTGCATGACGACATGGTCAGCGTGGGCGTCGTGGCGGAGGGCAGGTACCTCACCCGCGACGGGGTGAAAGATCTCAAAACCATCTTTCACCGTGAAGTCGGGGAGAACCTGTGGATCAAGGATCGCCTCTCGGTCGGGCAATCAACCGGCGACTACCACATCACCAGCGAGTACACCCATCACTCCAGGCATTGTTACCGCGATGGCCTGCTGCTCGTCGGCGACGCGTTCTGCTTTCTCGATCCGGTCTTCAGCAGCGGGCTGATGCTCGCGTTGAAAAGCGGCGTGATGGCCGCGGACGCGATTCACGAGGGGCTTGTCCAAAACGACATTTCGCCGGCGCGATTCGAGGCCTATGGGCGCAGCCTCCGCGAGGGCATCGAGAACATGCGCAAGCTGGTCTATGCCTTCTACGATCCGGCTTTCTCCTTCAAGAAGGTCATCGACAAATACCCCGACATGGCCGGCGAAATCACCGACTGCCTCAGCGGCGACGTGAACAAGGACTTCAGCCGGCTGTGGAAGGCCATCGAGGAGTTCGCGCCCCTGCCGGAGGAACTGCCGCTCGGCGAACCGCTCGCCTCCGGCCCGCGACAGCTCCAGCCCATGTGACTCCGGCCGGTTTCACCTCCGCCAGGCCGGGGCTTTACGAACCGGGTTGCAGTCGCTAGCAATCTCGCAACACGCGCGATGAACATCGTCCAGATCACCCCCGGCGCCGGCGGCATGTATTGCGGCGGCTGCTTCCGCGACAACGCGCTCGTCGCCGCGTTGCGCAAGCAGGGCCACGAGACGTTGATGGTGCCGCTTTACCTCCCGCTCACGCTCGACGAGGCGGACCAGAGCGCCGGCACGCCCACGTTCTTCAGCGGCATCAACGTTTATCTCGAACAAAAATCCGCGCTCTTTCGCAGTGCCCCCCAATGGCTGCACAAGCTCTTCGCCTCCCCTGCCCTCCTGAAATGGGCCTCCCGATACTCGGCGCGCACCAGGGCGGAGGATGTCGGCGACCTGATGATCTCCATGCTCCGCGGCGAGGAAGGCAATCAGGCGCGCGAACTCGACGAATTGATCGCGTGGCTCAAGGAGCACGCGAAGCCCGACGTCGTCTGCCTCTCGAACGCGCTGCTCGTCGGCATGGCGCGCAAGCTCAGGCGCGAGCTCAGCTGCGCCGTGACGTGCATCCTCGGCGGCGAAGATGCCTTCCTGGACGGGCTGCCGGCCAACTTCCGGGATGAGGCGTGGCGAACGCTCGCCGAACGCTGTCGCGACGTGGATCTGTTCCTGCCGCCGACGCGCTACTTCGGCGGCTTGATGTCGCGCCGGCTCTCGTTGCGACCGGAGCGGGTGCAGATCGTGCCGAACGGCATCAACCTCGCCGGCTACGAAGCCGCCCTGCCGCAGAATCCGCCCGTGCTCGGCTACTTCGCGCGCATGTGCAGGGACAAGGGGCTCGACACGCTCGTGGACGCCTACCTGTTGTTGAAGCGTCGCGACGCGGGAAAACATCTCCAACTGCATGTCGGCGGCGGCTGCGGCCCGGGCGACGAGCTGTTCGTCGAATTGCAGCGAAACAAGCTTCGTTCCGCCGGCGCGCTGGGCGATGTGCAGTTCTTTCCCAATGTGGATCACGCCGGAAAGCTCGCCTTCTTCCGCGGGCTGACGGTGTTCTCCACGCCCGCGCTCTACGGCGAAGCCTTCGGCCTCTACGTCATCGAAGCGCTCGCCGCCGGTGTTTCCGTCGTCCAGCCGCGCCACGCCGCGTTCCCCGAACTGATCGAAACAACGGGCGGCGGAATCGTCTGCGAACCGGGCAGCCCGCAGTCGCTCGCCGATGCGATTGAATCGCTCCTTCGTGATTCCGCCCGCGCCCGGGCGCTCGGCAGGGCGGGACGCGATGCCGTCCTGCGCGAGTTTGGAATCGACTCTGTCGCGGCAAAAACGGTTCAAGCCTTCGAGCAAGCCGTGCGGAAGAGGCCCGCCTGAAACCGATGGACGAACTTCAGCGCGGATTTCAAATCGTCAATCGAGAACCCCGAACCTAGGATTTCCTCATGCCTTACGAATTCAAAGCGCAACGCCGGGTGGAATTCTCCGACACCGACATGGCGGGCATCATGCACTACTCGAACTTCTTCCGGTTCATGGAGACCGCCGAGCACGCCTTCTTTCGCTCCCTCGGATTTTCCATCGCTCCGCGACAATTCGATCCCGGCGCGCACCGCATCGGCTGGCCCCGCGTTCACGCCTCGTGTGATTACCACAAGCCGCTGCGCTTCGAGGACATGGTCGAAATCCATCTCCTCGTCGCGGAACGAAAATCCAAGGCCATCACCTACCAGATTCGCTTCAACAAGATGAACGGCGATGAACGCACCGAAGTGGCGCGCGGCAAACTCACCGTCGTCTGTGTCACATGGGATCCCGTGTCGCACTCGATGAAGGCCACCACCATTCCACCCAGCATCGCGGAGAAGATTGAGGTCGCGCCCGCCGAGTTGCTGAACGAACCCTAGCGCCTTTTGTCCGGGTACGGCGGAGCCGCCGGAATCTTCACCGGGTTCGCGGCCAGCGCCTTCTTGATTTCGTCGATGGCGCGGAGCAACTGGTCGTCGGTGCCGGCGAACTCGCGCGCGGGATCGTTGTCCACCACGATGTCCGGATCGACGCCGTGGCCTTCCATGATCCATTCCTTCGCCTCGAGATCGAACCGGCTGAACTCGGGACGATTCAACGTGCCGCCATCCAGCAACGGCAGCGAGCCGCGGATGCCGACCACGCCGCCCCACGAACGCTGGCCGATGATCGGCCCGAGCTTATGCTTGCGGAAGCGGTAGCCCACGATGTCGCCGTCGCTTGCCGAGTGTTGATCAATGAGCAAGACCTTCGGGCCGAGCACCTGCCCGCTCGGATCGACGTTCACATTGCCATTGCGCGCGATGGTCCACATGGCCGGCTCGCGGCGCAGACGCTCGATGATCATCGGCGAGACGTTGCCGCCGCCGTTCCCCCGGCAATCGACGATCAGCGCCTCCTTGTGCAGTTGCGCGAGGTAGAACTTGGTGAACTCGTTAAGGCCGGCCTGCTGCATGTCGGGCACATGCACGTAACCGACCTTCCCGTCGGTGGCCTTCTCCACGGCGTCAATGTTGTCCAGCACCCAGTTGAGGTAATAGAGCGACTGCTCGCTCGCCAGGGGAAGGATCGTCTCATCGCGCGCGCCGTCGTCCTTCGCCTCGCCGTTCACCCGCAGCTTCACCTGCTTGCCGGCGGTGCCAACAAGCGCCGCGTAGAGATCCGTCATGTCCCTGGTGGACTTGCCGTTGATGCCGACAATGAAATCGCCCGCCTTCACGTTCACGCCGATCTCGGTGAGCGGTGAACGATACTTCGAGTCCCAGTTATGGCCGCGCAGGATGCGGTCGATGCGGTAGAAGCCGCTAGCGTCGCGGCTGATCTTCGCGCCGAGCAGGCCGAGCGGAATGCGCTCCGGCGCGGGCATGTCTCCGCCGCCCACGTAGGCATGGCCGATGTTCAACTCGCTGATCATCTCGCCAATGATGTAGGTGAGGTCGGCGCGATGCTGCACATGCGCGAGCAACGGCTCGTAGCGCTTCCGCATCGCCGGCCAGTCCACGTTGTGCAGGTTCGGCGCGTAGAAGAAATCGCGCATCTGCCGCCAGCACTCGGCGTAGATCTGGTTCCACTCGGCGTGGCGGTCGAGCGTCACCTTGAGGTCGGAAAGGCTGAGCTT
>JBDHQG010000484.1:0-3981 GCA_039806925.1 Limisphaerales bacterium | reverse complement strand
GCGCACGCGCACGGCGCGATCTACAAGAAGCGTCCCGCCGGATCGATTGGCCACCTTGGCTCGTTTTCGTTCCAGTCGAGCAAGAACCTCACTTCGGGCGAAGGCGGCGCCATCACGACCAACGATGACAAGCTGGCCGAAGCCTGCCGCTCGATTCACAGCTGCGGCCGCATCCCCGGCGGTCTTTGGTACGAACATCATGTGATGTCCGGCAACTACCGCCTCGGCGAATTTCAGGGCGCGATTCTCAACTGCCAGCTCAGCCGGCTCGAAGCGCAGACGAAGAAACGCGACGCCAACGGGCAGTATCTCGCCGCCAAGCTCGCGAAGTTCCCCGGGCTGTATCCGCAACGGCGCATCAAGGGCTGCGACCGTCACAGCTACCATCTCTTCATGATGCGCGTCGTCGCGGAAGAGTTCGGTATTTCGCGCGCCACCGTCATCCAGGCGCTGCAGGCGGAAGGCATCCCGTGCTCGGGCGGCTACGTCGTCTCACTCCCGCAACAGCCGCTCTTCAGCAACAAAGCCTTCGCTCCGTATCTGCCGAAGTCCGCCGCGCGGCTTGATTACAAGCACGCGCCTCTGCCGAACAGCGATCTGCTTTGTCGCGAGCAAACCATTTGGTTCGAGCAAAGCATCTTCCTCGGGCCACGCTCGGACATGGACGACATCGCGCGCGCCTTCGAGAAGATTTACGAGAACCGCCACGCGCTGAAGGGACGACGCTGATGGAACCGTATCTGCGTATCGACTCGCAAGTAGGACAGGCTTCCAGCCTGTCCCAGATTCACCGTACGGCCACGCGCTCAACTACAATCCGCCCCCTGGCCGAATCCACATGGGTAGGGCGCGTCGCTCCGCGCGCGCCGGGAAGATCGTCCAAAGCTCCCACGGATTCAGAGCAGCCACGGATGCCTTCCCAATCGGCGGCTGTTCTGAATCTGCGGGAAAATCCTTGCTCCTGTCACCGCACCCACGGCGCGCGCGGAGCGACGCGCCCTACCAATCCTTCCTTCTTCGGGCGAAAAAAACATTCCATCCGTACGCGCTCAGTCGTTCGAGACAGGCAAGATGCCTGTCCTACAAAACTGGCCTTCGTAGGGACAACGCGATGAATGCCACCACTGCATTTCAGAACAGCCGCATCGCCTCGCTGTTAAACGCGCTCAGTGAAAACACCTACCTGTCCGCCATTCGCGCCGGGATGGTTTCCGTGGTGCCGCTGACGATCATCGGCGGGTTCTTCATGGTCATCTCCTACCTGCCGTTTCCCGGGTGGGAACAGCGCGTCGAACGGTATCTGAACCTCCTGCAAGTTCCCGTCACCGCCACGTTCGGGCTGCTCGCCGTCTTCGTCTGCTTCGCCATCGGCTACGATCTCGGCAAACGCTTCAAGCAGGAAGCCATCGTCAGCGCGACGATGGCCACGCTCGTCTTCCTGCTCATCCAGATTCAGCTCAAGGACCAGTCGTTCTCGATGGATGGCCTCGGGTCGAAGGGATTGTTCACCGCGATCCTCATCGCGCTCGTCACCGTGCGCGTGCAGAAGTTTTTCAACGACACGAACGTCGTCATCAAACTTCCGCCGAACGTTCCGCCCGTCGTCTACGAATCGTTCCTGTCGCTCACTCCGCTGTTCTTCCTGGTGGTCGCGTTCTGGATCATCCGCTTCGTGCTCGGCGTGGACATCAACGCGATCGTCCAGTCCGCGTTCAAGCCGCTCGTCTTCGCGCTGAACACGCTGCCGGGCATTCTCGTTTATGCGTTTCTCGTCACCATGCTCTGGTCCGTCGGCATCAATGGCGACAACACGATGGACGCCATCGTCGCGCCCATCTTCCTGCAATTCCTCGCCGCGAACGTCGAGGCCACCACGCAGGGCGTTCCCCTGCCCTACGTCACGGCGAACGGTTTCTTCACCACCTTCGTCAACGTCGGCGGCACCGGCGCCACCATCGCGCTCGCGCTCATCATGCTGAACTCGAAGGAGCCCGGCTTTCGCAAGGTCAGCCGCGTCTCGCTGCCCACGCAGATCTTTCAGATCAACGAGCCGATCTTCTTCGGGTTCCCCATCGTGCTGAACCCGATCTTCATGGTGCCCTACGTCCTGAACGCCCTGCTCCTCACTGCCGGTTCCTATCTGCTGATCGACTGGGGCATCATCCACAAACCGTTCGTCAACGTCCCGTGGACCACGCCGCCGATCATCGGCCATTACCTTGTCACCGGCGGGGATTGGAAGGCCGCCGTCTGGGGCGCCGTCTCCATCGCGCTGGCGATGCTCGTTTACTATCCGTTCGCCAAAATCGCCGAGCGCCAGCGTCTGAAAGCTGAATCCGCCGGCACCGCCCACGAATAATCGTTATGACCGACACCACCCTCCGCTGGGGCATCCTCAGCACCGCGAACATCGCCCGCAAGAACTGGAAGGCCATCCGCAACTCCGGCAACTCCACGGTCGTCGCCGTCGCCAGTCGCGACGCCGCGCGCAGCCGGAAGTTCATTGACGAATGCCAGGCCGAAGCGCCGATGGTCGCCACGCCAAAAGCCTACGGCACGTATGAGGAACTCCTCGCCGATCGCGAAGTCGACGCCGTCTACATCCCGCTCCCCACCGGCCTGCGCAAGGAATGGGTCATCAAGACCGCCATCGCCGGCAAACACATCGTCTGCGAGAAGCCGTGCGCCGCGAGCATGGCCGAGCTCACCGAGATGCTCGACGTCTGCCGGCAGCAACGCGTGCAGTTCATGGACGGCGTCATGTTCATGCACAGCCAGCGTCTCAACGCCCTGCGCGACACCTTCAATGACGCGGAACAATTCGGCCAGATGCGCCGCATCCATTCCTCCTTCAGCTTCCTCGCGGACGACAACTTCTTCGCCAGCAACATCCGCGCAAACAGCGTGCTCGAACCCTACGGCTGCCTCGGCGACCTCGGCTGGTATTGCATCCGTTTCGCCCTCTGGGCGCGCAACGAACAGCTCCCCCGGCGCGTCACCGGCCGCATCCTCAGCGAAGTCACCCCGCCCGGCAGCCCCGCCGCCGTGCCCACGGAATTCTCCGGCGAACTCTTCTTCGACGACGAAGTCTCCTGCGGCTTCTACTGCTCCTTCCGCGCGCACGACGAACAATGGATCACCGTCAGCGGCACGAAGGGTTACATACGCATCGCGGACTTCGTCCTGCCCTTCTTCGGGAACGAAATTGGGTTCGACCTCAACAACGCGAAGTTCAACGTCGCCGGCTGCGACTTCAACATGGAGGAACGCCGCCGCCGCCTCACCATTCCCGAATACAGCAACAGCCACCCGACCTCCCAGGAGACAAATCTCTTCCGCGACTTCGCCAAACAAATCGCCCTCGGCAAGAAGAACGAGATCTGGCCCACCCTCGCCTTCAAGACCCAGCAGGTGATGACTGCCTGCCACGAATCCGCCCGCGCCGGCAGCAAGACGGTGGAACTGTAGGAATCAGCCACCTTAACTCAACCGAGACTGCCCTCGTCCGTCCGCAGCCCCGGCAGGCGCGGAATCTTTATAGCACGAGCATCCACCCAATCGGCCAGCCCCATCGGGGTGAAATCATCCGGACCCTGCCCAGCGGCAATGGCCTGCACCTTCGTTCAGGCATTGGATTTGAGATACAGGACGACATCGGACGCGTGCCGGTCGGGCGGAAAAATCGGATAAAACACACGCTCGATGATGCCCGAACGCGCGACGAGAGTCACACGGCGCAGCAGGCGCATTCCGGCAACGGAGAAGGTCGGCAGGGAAAGCGCGTTCGCAAAACGAAAATTCCCGTCGCTCAGCAGATCAAACGGCAGATGAAGCCTGTCGTGAACTTCTCGTTGGTAATCCGTGGCCTGGGAACTCAGGCCGAACACTTCCGCGCCAAGGGAACGGATCTCGGAATGATGGTCGCGGAAGCCACACGATTCAGGGGTGCAGCCGCGCGCGCCGGGAATTTCATCCCAGCCC
>JBDHQG010000483.1:0-3982 GCA_039806925.1 Limisphaerales bacterium | reverse complement strand
TCCCCAAAATACAATCCGCAACGGTACGGGATTTGAAAAAGCAAGGCTCGTGCCCGTTTGCACTTGAGTTGGAGCGGGGAACGACCGTTAACTCTCTGCGCATGGCACAAGGCCTGTATTTGTCTCAGAAGTTGTCGATGCAGCAGGTGCTCGCACCCCAGCTGCAACAGTCGTTGGCGTTGCTGCAAGCTCCGACCCTGGAGTTGAAAGCCCTCGTCGAACAGGAGCTTCAGCAGAATCCGTTGTTGGAAGAGATCCAACTGGAGGATCAGGAGCAGGTGGACCGCCCCAATCCGGAAGCCGACACGCAGATCATCACCAAGGCCGAGGCGGCGGACCCCGCCGAGCCCCCGGCGGATGTGAATTTCGACCCGGCGACCGAGAAGCCGTCGAATGATCCGGTGGACGATTTTCAGGCGGAGTTCGAGCGGTTGACCCAGCTCGATCAGGAGTGGCGCGATCATTTTGCCGAGACGAACATCCCGATGCGCGCGAGCCAGGAGGACGAGGAGAAGCGCCAGTTCATGTTCGACTCGATGACGGTCGGCACGTCGTTGCAGGAGCATTTGCTGGAACAAGTGCGCTTGTCCGAGTTGACTGATGAGCAGCGTCCGCTGGCGGAAACGCTGGTTGGCAACATCGATGATTATGGTTATCTCAAGGCCACCCTTGAAGAGATGTCACAATCGACGGGCATCCCGCAGGAGAGCTACCTGGAGGTATTGAAGGTCATCCAGAGCTTCCATCCGGTGGGGGTCGGCGCGCGGGACTTGCGTGAATGCCTGTTGCTCCAGATGGATCGTCAGGGCAGGCAGAACACGCTCGAATACAAAATCGTGCATGACCACATGGATGCGCTGAGCAAGCGGCGCATTCCGGAGATCGCGCGCGGAACGGGCGAAGACGTGGTGGATGTGCAGAAGTCGCTGGCGCGGATCGGTTTGCTGGAGCCGCGTCCCGGCCGGGCGTTCCTGCCGGACAACGATCAATACGTCCTGCCGGAAGTGTTCGTGGTGAAACAGGGCGACGAATTCGTGGTGACCACGAACAACGAGCAGATTCCCCACTTGCGCATCAGCAACACCTACAAGGATCTGATGGCGCAGGCGGATTCCTCATCCGAGGTTCGCGAATACATCCGCGAAAAGATTCGCGCCGGGAAATTTCTCATCAAAAGTTTGCACCAGCGGCAGGAAACCATTCGCAAGATCGGGATGGAGATCGTCTCGCGTCAGCGGGAGTTCATGGAGAAGGGCGTGGCGTTCCTCAAGCCGCTGACGATGGTGCAGGTCGCCGAGGTCGTCGGCGTGCATGAAACGACGGTGAGCCGCGCGGTTTCGGGAAAATACATCCAGACACCGCAGGGCGTGTTCGAGATGAAGTACTTCTTCACCTCGGGCATCCAGACGGCAACTGGCGAAGGCATGTCCAACACGAGCGTGAAGGACATGATCGCGGAGATATTCAAGAGCGAGGATCCGAACAAGCCGCTCTCCGATCAGGAAGTCGTGCAGATGCTGACCGCCAAGGGCATCGCCATCGCGCGCCGTACGATTGCCAAGTATCGTTCCGAGCTGAACATCCTGCCGTCGAACCTGCGCAAGGTTTACTGAGTTGCAACAATGCAGGAGACCGGGCTTCCCCAGCCTGGCCTGCCCGCCGATTGGTTCAGCGAACGACCGCCACCGGACGGCAGAAGGCCCCCGTGAAGCCCCGGAAATTGATCGGCAGGCTCATGAACTCGAACGGCTGCGGCACGGTGAAGATCTCTTCCGGGAAGGACAGCTCTTCCACAATCCACAGGCCCGCCTGGAGCAGGATGGTGTGCGTCCGTGAGTTCACCGGATCGCGCGCGCCGGCGATGGAGTAGTGATCGATTCCCACGGCGCGTATCCCCCGCGAAACGAGCCATTCTGCGCCGTCTGGCGACAGATACGGCGGATGTTGCAGCCACTCGTCCGTCTTCGCCCGCTTTCTCCCCCAGCCGGTCGCCAGCAGCACAATCCGATCATTCAATGGCAGCGGAAGTTTTGAGGCGAGCTTGCTGGCCGTGATTGCTTCGTCGGCCACGGCACCCCGGAAATCGGCAATCACTGCGGAGCCTGCGAAGCGGTCGAGCGGAATCTGATCAAGGTTCGCGCCGTCGGCGAGCTTGTGATACGGCGCATCGACATGGCTGCCGGTGTGGCTGGCCAGGGTGAGGAGTTCAACCCGCCAGCCGACTTGCGGATGGTCGGCGATGATCTCGACCTTCACCGGCGGATGCGCCGGGCAATTCGGCGCGCCATCATGAAGCGGCTGGCTGAGATCAATGAGGCGCATGGCTCAGTTGTTTTCCTTCCGGCCGCTGGGCCAGATCTCGTTGCGAATGGGCGTGAGGATGTCTTGCACCTCGGCGAGCAGGCTTTGGTCGAGTTCCTTCTCCAGGCACTTCACGCTTTCCTTAATCTTTTTCGCGCTGGAAGTGCCGACGAGCGTGGTCGCGATGTCGCGGTGCGCTGTCGCGAACTGAAGCGCGAGATGGGGCAGGGGAGTCTTGGTCTTGCGGCAGTGCGCGACAGCCTTGGCGCAAATGTCGCGGACCTTGGCCGGCGCGGGATGCCAGCGCGGCGGGCCTTTCTCGGTGAGCAAGCCCATGCCCAGCGGCGCGGCGTTGATGATGCCGACGTGTTTCCCGGCAAGGTAGGGGAGCAGTTGCACCAGCGTGGTGTTCGTCAGGCAGAAGTGGCAGTAGGAATGCACCGTGTCCACGACGGCCTTGTCGAGAACCTTGCGGAAGACTTTCAGCGGGAGGCCGGTGATTCCGATGTGGCGGACCTTGCCCTGGCGCTTGAGCTTCTGCAGCGCGGGGATCGTGTCTTCGATCAAGTTCGGCACATGGGCGAACTCGACGTCCTGGCATTGAATCAGATCGATGTGCGCGACGCGCAGGCGCTTGAGGCTTTCGTCCACGCTGCGGATGATGCGTTCCGGGGAAAAATCAAAATCCTTCTCGTCCGCGCCGTAGCGGCCGACCTTCGTCGCGAGGTAATACTTCTCGCGGGGAATTTCCTGGAGGGCTTTGCCGAGGACGGATTCCGCCATCGTCAGGCCGTAGTAAGGAGCCACGTCGATGAAGTTAATTCCCAGATCGATGGCCGTATGGACGGCGCGGATGCCGTCCTTCTCGCTGAAATCTCCGTGGGTTTTGCCCAGCGGGGCTGCGCCAAACCCCAGCACCGAAACCTTCCAGCCCGTTTTGCCCAGAACACGATACTTCATGTGATGTCGATGCCGCCACGATAGCGGGAACGAGCCTTGAACCAAGAAGTTTGTGCGGCCTGTTCGGGGTTTTCTCCATTCTGAATGGGATGCGACGAAATGAATGCCGTGGAGTTAAGAAAGATAAAATTTGCCAAACAGAACGCAATGACTGATATTTCTGTCGTAACAGAAACAACCGTTACAACAAATAGAAAGGCCTCCTATGACACTCATCGTTTGGACCCAGCTCGCCTACCTCGCCATCAGCATCGCCCTCACCGTCTGGGTGGCGCGGACGTTGCACCGGAACGGGCGCGTGTTCCTGGTCGACTGCTTTCATGGCAACACGGACCTTGCCGATTCGGTCAATCATCTCCTGGTGGTTGGCTTCTACCTGATCAATGTCGGGTTTGTCTCGCTGGCGCTGCGGTTCGGGGTGGCGGCGGGCAATCCGCAGGAGGCGCTGGAAA
Organism: Limisphaerales bacterium; assembly: GCA_039806925.1. Lineage (GTDB taxonomy): Bacteria > Verrucomicrobiota > Verrucomicrobiia > Limisphaerales > JADJPG01 > JADJPG01. Next base: position 269 of record JBDHQG010000483.1, on the reverse strand, counting down.
CGTTGAGCACCAAGATCGGCCTCGTGTTGCTGGTGCTCGGCGTCATGCACTTCTTCAATCTCGCGGTGTTCACCACCTGCCGTCGTCGGGCCATCGGGACGAAGCGCCTGCACGCACCGGCGTTGCCGCCAGTGGTTCCGCAAGTCTAAGCCGGAACGATGCAGTAGGAAATCGCGAACTGAGGTCTGCCGTGCCGGTAGGACAGCGCTTCCAGCCTGTCCACGAGTTCACCAACGCGAACACCAAAGGGTTTGGCCAAACGAACGTTC
>JBDHQG010000482.1:0-3993 GCA_039806925.1 Limisphaerales bacterium | reverse complement strand
GAACGAAAATACCCTCGGCGATGGCTTTCGCGCCACCTCTCCCGTCGCCTCCTATCCGCCCAATGGCTACGGCTTGTACGACATGTCCGGCAACGTGTGGGAATGGTGCCAGGACTGGTATCTGCCAGACTATTACTCCTCGTCTCCGGCCAGGAATCCTCGCGGCCCGGACACCAGCTTCGATCCAAACGAACCCGGCGTAGCCAAGCGCGTGCAACGCGGCGGGTCATTCCTTTGCAGTGAGATTTACTGCGTCGGCTATCGCCCCAGCGCCCGCATGAAGGCGCCGCCGGACACCGGTTTGTCCCACTCAGGCTTTCGCTGCGTGCGCTCCCAATGACGACATCCTCCGGGACCGGAGTTATTGGCCGGCGGCGGCGTTCGTCAACACCGTCAACGTGGCGGTGGTGCTGATCCGGCCCACGGGAAGCGCCGCATTCCGGCAAATCACCCGGTACAAGCCCGCGTCCGCCGCCTGCGCGTTTGTAATCGTCACGGAATCGGTGGTGGAATTCACAACATTGCTCGCCACCACCACAAAACCGCGCCGCCACTCGAAGCTGAATGGCGGCGGATTTCCCGACACAGTCACCGTAAACGTCACGGGGCCGCCCGCGTTCACCGTTTGAGAGACCGGCTGTGTCAGGAACACCGGCGGGATGGCGACCGCCAGCCGGGCGGGCGAACTCTCGATGGAGCCGTTCACATCCGACACCACGACGGTATAGTCGCCTTCCAGGCTGAGCGACACGGGCTCCACGGACAGGCTCGCCGCCGTCGCCCCCGGCAGCGCCTCTCCATTCCGTTTCCATTGGTAGGACAACGTCCCGCCGCCCATCGCCTCGACGCTGAAGCGCGCCACGCCATTGGATGCCACCACCTGGTTCGTCGGCTGGCGGATGATCACCGGCACGGTCAGGGCAGTCAGATGGACGTCATCGCTCGTCGCCGAATCGCGGTAATCCGCCACCACCACGCGATAGCTGGCCACGTCCGCCGCGGTCACCAAGGGAATCGTCAGCACCGAGTTCGTCGCGCCGATGACGCGACGGTTTCCGCGATACCATTGATAACGCAGCGGTCCCGAGCCGCGCGCGCCGACCTGGAACGTCGCCGGGTTGCCCGCAAACGCCGTCGCCGGCCGCGGCTGGCTCGTAATCGCCAGCCCGCTCGTGCGCAGCCGGAAGAATCCCGCCTCCCGCGTGACCTGCAGGTCAAACGTATAGCTGAGAAGCTCCCCGTGATTCACAATGCCGGACGACACGCGATGCCACACCGGCGCGAACGCGTCATTCGCGTATTCGAGGAAGAAGCCCTCCGAGTCGGCGGGCCACCACACCGTCATCAACGTTCCGTTTTGCGACACGGTGATCGGAGGCTGGAGCATCCTCAGCTCCGGCAGGAAGTACGAATTCGGAATCGCCGGCAGCCCCAGCAGCGCCAGCGCGAGATTGCCGCCATCGCCGCCGCGCAGCGGCTGGGGCAAGACCGAGTAGTCCACGCGATTCGTGCCGGGATCCGCGCGATTGGTGAAGAGCGAGTAAAGGTCCGTGCCCGGCGTCACCCCCGGTCCCCAGAGGAAAAACGGGATCGTGTAGTTCGTGATGTGATACGACTCCGTGTGCGCGTTCGGAGTCACCCCGCCGCCGCCGTGGTCCGCCGCGATGATCACCGCCGTGCTTCCATCCAGGACCGGGTTCGCGCGAATCGCGTCCAAAATCCGCCCGAGCTGGAAATCGACCATGCGCACCGCGTTGCTCCAGTTCGCGCTGCCCCAGCCGGAGGCATGGCCCGTGAGATCCGGCTCGGCGATGTGAATGAAGGAATACTGCTTCGGCTCCGCGCCGCTCAAATCAGCCACCACCTGGTTCACCTCGTTGGAAATGCTCGCGCCCGAAACGTCCGCCACGGCGGCGAAGTCGATCTTGTCACGCCCATCATCCTCCCCGAACAAATCAAACGCGCCGTTCAACCCATCGTAGCTCCGCTCACAAATCGCCAGGCGTGTCTTGCCCGTGTAGAGCGCCGTGGTGAGACCGTGATCATGCGCCACGTCGAAGAAGCTCGCCTTGTAGGGCACGTTCGTGTTGCCGGAATTGTGGAGCGTGTCGCTGGCGCCGGGAAAATTGTTGTTGTAGCCGTGGTGCGTGGTGATGGGGGCGTTCGCGGGCTGCATCACCGGGCGCGCCGTGAACATCGTCGCATGATTCGGCACCGTTTCCGAAATGTCGTGGTCACAGCGCGCGTTCATCGTCGAGGCGCCCTCGGCCCGCAGCCGGACAAAGTTCGGAAACTGGTCCGGCGCGTTGGTGACGTAGAACTCCAGGTACTTTGCCCCGAGCCCGTCGAGGCTCATGTGGACGACGTGGGAAACCGTCGCCGACCGGGCGGCGACCACGGAGCACGCGCCACCCAGCACCAGCACCGCAAAAAGTTTCCAGTGTGCCGGCCGGGAAAAACAGGAATGGAAGCTCATACAAATATCGAGTGTGCGTGTTGTGACTGGAACGCGAGTTTTCAGGTTACAAAAGCTCAGCAACAAAAGCGAGGAAAGAGCTGTGAACCCGCAAGAAAACACACTTCTTCTCTCCTTGGATTAAGACTCGATTAAGCCGGCCAAACACCATCCCGAAACGATGCCGTTGAAAATCGCGCAATGCGGTCTGCCGCGCTGGTAGGACAGCGCTTCCAGCCTGTCCCGAAGTTTTCCAACGCGAACACCAAACGGTTTGATTGAGCGAACCATCCTTGCCCATCACCCACCGCTTTGCAGGCGGGACAGGCAGGATGCCTGTCCTACTTTCAACCTCAACCGCATCGTTCCGGCCAAGGAACGGCTATTTCCGGGCGCCGGCGAGGATCGCCTTCACCAGTTCCTCGGCACGCGCCTTCTGCTCCGCGCTCAGTTTCTTCTCCATCGCCTCCTTGATCGACACCGCCGGCTGGTGCCCGTGACTCGCCGCCAGAGAAATCCACTTGTAAGCCTCCACCGGGTCCGCGACCACGCCATCACCGTCCGCATAGCACAACCCGAGCGCGTGCTCCGCGCGCGGCTCGCGCTGCTCCGCCGCCTTGCGATACCACTTCACGGCCTCGGTCGCATTGGTCGCCACGCCCTGCCCGGCCTCGTAGAGATTGCCGAGATTGAACTGCGCGAGGGCGTGCCCCTGTGCCGCGGCCTTCTGATACCACTGCACCGCTTCCTTGAAGTCCTGCTTCACGCCGTTGCCCGTGTCGAGCAGCACGCCGAGATTGAACTGCGCCATCAACTCGTCCTGCGCCGCCGCCTTCCGAAACCATGCCGCCGCCCCGGCGAAATTGGTCACGCCCGGACGCGTCAACAGCGCGCCGTAATGATACTGCGCCTTCGCATGGCCGCGATCCGCCGCCTTGCGAAACCACGCCAGCGCTTCATCAGGCGACAGCGCCACGCCGCGTCCCTGCTCATAAAGGGTCGCCAGATTATATTGGGCGACCGCATCCCCCTGGTCCGCCGCCAGGCGAAACCACTTCGCCGCCTCGGCGAAATCCTGCCGCACCTGCCTGCCCTGCACATGCAACGTTCCCAGCTTGAGCTGGCTTTCAGCCATGCCTTGTCCGGCCGCCTTGCGATACCAGCTCACCGCCTGCGCCATGTCCGCCGCCACCCCCGCGCCCGATTCATAGATCACCCCCAGGTTGTGCTGCGCCTGCGCGACGCCCTTCTCCGCGAGCGGCCGGAACCATTTCAACGCCTCGGCGAAATCCTTCGCCACGCCCTGGCCCGAGGCATGGGCGAACGCCAGGTTGAGCTGCGCCTGCACATTCCCCTGCTCCGCCGCCTTGCGATACCATGCCGCCGCCTGCGCCAGATCCTTCGCCACGCCATGCCCCTGCGACAACAGGATGCCGTATCGCAACTGCGCCTCGGCGTTTCCTTGCGACGCGGCGAGCTGAAACCACTTCGCCGCCCCGGACAAATCGGGAGCCACGCCGTTCGCGCCATGTTCGAGC
>JBDHQG010000481.1:0-3993 GCA_039806925.1 Limisphaerales bacterium | reverse complement strand
AGCCGTGCGCGCCGTCCACGGAGTACTTCAGCCGGGCGAACGTGAAGACATCGCGTTTGAACGGCTCCTCCACCTTCCTCGTCGGCGCGGTGCCGCCGCCCTCCTTGTCCATTTCCCGCGGTGTTTGCTGGGTCAAACCACGCAGGGCGATGCCGGCAAGCGCCACGCAGGCGACGCCGAGAAGGGAACGGATGCTCCATTGAAAGGCGCGGCCCCGAAGACCAGAGAGAGACGGAATGATTCGATTCGTTTCCACGCCGAGTTTTGCGCGAAACTAGCGGGGGGAAAGAGTTCCGTCGAGGGCTTGTTGGTAAATCGAAAAGGCCGCCAGCGGTGCCGGCGGCCTGAAAGTCTCGAACCAATCCGCGCGTGAGAGTCGCGCAACCTTCAATCCACACCCTCGATCTGGGCCACGCGCTCCGCCCGGCGCAGGTATTGCAGCGCCCGCCTGTAATCGCCGCGCTTCTCGAAATAAACGCTCAGGCGCATGTAACTATCCGCGCTCGGAAACTCCGTGGCATGGCGGATCATCTCGCGCAGCTCGGTTTCGTCCGGCTCGCGGGCGTTCGCCGTCAGCGGCTTGAATATCGACTGGCTCTGGGAAAGGCCCGCCATCATGAAATGCTGCACCACGACAAGCAGAACGCCGCCGACGATGAACCCCTTCAAATTGGGTCTGACAAATACAGTGCTCTTCATAGTCCGATTTCCTGCCCAGAGTCCCTGGTCCTCACTGACCTCAACCTCGAAGCTGGCTCCAGCTGGCTCCGTCTCTGGTTAAGTCCACATCGGCACCGTATTTTGAAAACTTGAAACCCGCCCCTTGACACCGGCTGCCCGCCCGTTTTCCGCCATGCGGAAAGGTTACTTGTCCGTCGCTTGGTCCGAAAGGTTCCGCAAATACTGCTCCACGAGCGGACCATATTCCTGGGGATACTTTTCGTTCTGCGATTGCTGGAGCGCCGCGCGATCCCGGCTCGGCAAACGCGTGAACGAGCTGCTCCCCGTCACCGTGTTTCGCGCGCCATCGCCGCCGTCGCCGTCCCAATTCCCCTTGTTACCGTTTCCCTGAGAGGTCGGCTGGCCCTTGCCCTTCCCGGTCGCGTTCGCCTGGGATTCACCGCGCCCGTCACCTTCAGCCTTTCCCTTGCCTCCGTCCTGACCTTTGCCTCCGGCCTTGCCCTCGCCTTTGCCCTCGCCCTTCTGCGCCATCTCGGAACCGACGCCCGCCTGCGCCAGAGCCAACGCGCCTTGAGCCTGCGCCAACGCCTGGGCCGCGGCCGTCGCGCTCTGTTGCGCCGGAGAATTCTGTTTCGCGGACGCCTGCGCGCTCCCTTGCGCCGTCGAGCCCTGCGCAGATTGCAGGGCGGCTTGAGCGCCGGCGGGCATCTGTCCCATCGCGCCGGCGGCGAGCGGGCCGATGGCCTGGTTCGCATCCTTCAACGCTTCCGAAGCGGCGCGCATCGACTGCTCCGAAGCTTTCTCCTGCGCCGCAAGCAACGCCTCGGCGGCCTGCTGCACCTTGTCCTGCTTCTGATCCAATTCCATCACTGCGGCCATTTGTTTCTCCGACGGCTTTGCCTGACGCGCCTGCTCCAAGCCTTTCCGCGCCGCCTTCATGGATTCGACCGCGCCGGGCAGATTGCTCTGCTTGAGCTGCCGCGACGCTTCCCCGGCGGATTGCTCGGCGCGCGTCAAGGACTGCGGCTGCTTGGAATCTTCGCGCAGCCCCCGCAACGCTTCGGCGATCTCCTGCTGCTGCTTCTGCAGCGCCTCCATCAAGCCCGCCGGCGCCTGCTGCAATTGCTGCAACGCCTCGGCCACTTTCTTCTGCGCCTCCTCGATGCGTTTTTGCGCCTCGGCCAGCGCGTCCATGCTCTGCGCCGGCGGCAGGCCAAGCTTGTCGCGAAGCTCGTTGATGCGATTCTCGAACTCGCGCTTCGCGTGGTAGAGCGCCACGAGCGCTTCGTCCTGATGCGGCGCGGCGGCGACGGGCGCGGACTTTTCCAAATCCACTTTCGCGGTCTGCATCGCCTCCGAGGCACCGACGAGATGCTGGGCGGCGGCGGGCACGAGCGCCTCCGAATCGCGCTGAAGCGTCACCGTGTCCTTGCCCAACTGCGTCTGCGCAGTCGTCGCCTGCTTCAACGGCTCGGGCTCGGCCTTCGGTCGCAACGCCTGTTGGGTCGTGACGAACTGCACCGCCTGTTGATCGCTGATAATCGCGACGAGTCGCTTCAACATCTCCTCGATCTGCGCGAGGTCTTTCTCCGCCTGCTCCAAATCCGCGATGCTTTGCGCGAGCTGCTGCTCGGCGCGTTGCAACGCGTCGATGGCGGCCTGCTGGGCGGGTTCGTTGTTCTGCTCCTGCGCGAGCGAATTTTGCGACTTCTGCATCTGCGCCGCCGCTTCGCCGATGGATTGTGCGGCGTCGGGCGATGGTTTCGAGGCGCGCACCTGTAGATCCTGCGTGGCGTCCTTGATTTCGCCCTGCTTCGGCGCCTTGCCGGGAAGCTGCTTGCGGTCGGCGGACGCTGTCTCCTGCTTGTTGGCCTCCTGCTTTTCGATCAGTTCGCGAACTTTCTGCTGAAGCTCGCGCAGCGCGGCGAGATTGTTTTCCGGCTTCTCCTTCGCCAACTCGGCGCGGGCCAGCTGCTCCTCCAACGCGCGCCGGGCGCTCTGCATCTGCGTGACCGCTTCCTCCTGCTTCGGCACGGAATCCTGCACGCGCTTCTTCACCTCGTCGTCCGCGCTGAGGCTGGCGCGCGCTTCCTGCATCTTGTCGGTTGCGGTGCGCAGATACTCCGAGGCAATCGGCGCAAGCGCGTCGATGTCGCGGCGGATGAGATCCGCGTCATCGACCACCGCCGCCTGATCCGTGGCACGTTTGTCGGCCTCGTCGGTCTTGCGGGTCTTGGTGGTTTCCGTGGCAAGATTCCTCTGCGCGTCGATGGTGCGGTCGAGTTCGAGAATCGCCTGCTTCAACGCATCTGTCGTCTCCGGCGACAGGATGAGCAGCCGCGCGACTTCGCGCATCTGGTCGCGCGCCTTCTTCTCGTTGCCGATGGCGGAAAGCAGCTTGAGCTTCTCTTCCTTCAACTCCTCCGACGCGGTGGCGAGCGCCGGCATCAAACCACCGTCCTTGGCCTGTTGCGCAGCCGAGCGTGCGCGTTCCGCCGCCATACCGTCGGTGATTTCCTTTGCGAGCCGTTCGAGCCGACCGAGGATGGCGGCGGTTTCGTCCTTCAATGGATTCTGCTCGGACTGCTGGTAGCGCAGGCTGATGCGCTGATTCTCGTCGAACGCGCCGAAGCTCGTCTTGTGCTCGGTGGCCTTGGCGAGCGCGACGCCCTGCCACATGTTCGCGGTCTGGCGCGTGGCCAGTTCCTTGAGCCGGAGCGAAATTTCGTAAAGCGCCTGCTGGCGCTGGTATTCGAGCACGAGCTGCTGGAGCTGTACAACGATGACCTTCTGGCCGGAGTACGCCTCCGTCGCGCTGCGGGCGGCGACAGATGGATCCTCGGCGGTGCGGGATTGCTGGAGGTATTCGATGACCATCGCCATTTCCTTTTCCGAAAGCCGGTCGAGCACGCCGCGGATCGCGCGCAGCGCCTTCACGTCCTCGCCGGTGATGCCGTTGCGGTCGAATTCGCCGAGGACGCCCTCCAGCTGTTCGCCGACGCGCTTGGTGGTGGCCTTGAGCTGCTGCTGCTTCGCGAAGTCCTGGGCGGAGATGGCGTCTGCGCCGATCAGCGGGACGCTGCGGCTCATGAAGGCCAGCAGGCAGATCAGCCACGCAAAACGACGGGTCATAGTGCTCCAAGAATCAGGCACGGCGCGGGCCGGGGCAAATGAAAAGTCGTCCGCCGGAAAATCGAATTCATCACCTTCGATCCGGGGGATGTTCCGCTTCGCAGCCGAGGGAATCGCTGTGCCACCGACGCGGCAGACTCAGTTCGCGATTTTCAACCGCATCGATCCGGCCAGGCAATC
>JBDHQG010000480.1:0-3999 GCA_039806925.1 Limisphaerales bacterium | reverse complement strand
TTTGAACCAGGTGCGCTACGACGCGTTGAAGGATCCGGAGATCCAGACACGCATCGCATCGTACGAAATGGCCTACCGCATGCAAACGAGCGTGCCCGAGGTGATGGACATCTCGAAGGAGCCTGCGCGGATGCACGAAGCCTACGCCACCACGCCGGGCCGCGCGTCCTTCGCGAACAACTGTCTGCTCGCGCGCCGGCTGGTCGAGCGCGGCGTGCGCTTCGTGCAACTCTACCATCGCGGCTGGGATCATCACGGGGGCCCGGATGGCAATCTCGTGTTCGACCTCAAGAAACGTTGCGCGGAGACGGATCAGCCCGCCGTCGCGCTGGTGAAGGATTTGAAGGAGCGCGGGCTGCTCGACGAGACGTTGGTGCTTTGGGGTGGCGAGTTTGGTCGCACGCCGATGATGCAAGGCGCGCTGAAGCCCGACCAGATCGGCCGCGATCATCATCCGCATGGTTACACGATCTGGATGGCCGGCGGCGGCATCAAGCCTGGCATCGTCCACGGGCGCACGGATGACTTCGGCTTCTACGCTGTGGATGGCAAGGTTCACGTCCACGATCTCCACGCGACCATCCTCCATCTCTTCGGCATCGATCACACGCGCCTGACATATCGCTTTCAGGGACGCGACTTCCGGCTGACCGACGTGCATGGCGAGGTGGTGAAATCGATCCTGGCCTGAAGCTTCGCCGGCAATCATGCGACAACAAATCGCAAGCCACCGACAGCGGGTGACACCCGTCTTCCCTACCCTGCGCGGATGAATGCTCACTCACTCGGACGGCACGCCCGCGTTCAGCGGAGGCGTGAACCTCGGATTCCCATCTGGCCGATCGTTTCAGGCGGAATCGGGTGACGCACCACGCCGGTTCTCACAGTTTCATCCAGCCCTTGCCCCCCGTTGAAACGTGGCGCAAAGTCGAGACGGATGCCGACCACCGGAACACGCTCGAAGCCCAAACCATCGTCCGCCAGCACGCCCTCCTTCGCCGAGAGCCCGGCGTGGCAGGCGATCGGCGAAGGGTGGCGTCCGCTGTTCGGGCGGTTCAAGGAGCTCGGGCTGAGTTTTGAATGGCACGATTTCCGGAGCCCGACGAACTTCGACTGGGCACGAAGTTTTCATCCCGGCAGCGTGGAGCTCTGCCTGAATCTTGCGGGCGCGGCGGTGCTGGAGTCCGCGGCCGGCCGCGTCGAATTGCCCGCGCGCTCCGTGGTGTTCTACCACCAGGGCACTCCTCCCCTGGCGGCGCAGCGGCTTGCCGGGGCGCAACACCAGTTCATCACGGTCGAATTTTCGCGCGCGTTTCTCCTGGAACAGTTCAAGACGCCGCCAGCCGGGTTGCATCCCGCCATCGTCGCCGTCTTGAAAAGCGGCTCGTCGGCTTCGCTGATCTCCGCCCCCACCAACCTGGGAACCACGCTGCTGCCGCTCATCGAGAGCCTGCGCCATCCGCCCGTCTTCGCCCCGGCCCAGGAGCTGTGGTTCAAGTGCAAGGCGCTCGAGCTGGCCGCTCAAATCTTTTTCCAGCCGCCGGAGGGGGAACTCTTCTGCACGCGGCAGCAGCGCGCGGCGCGCGAGCGGGTGGATCGCGTCCGCGCGATCCTCAACGAGAAGCTCAGCGAACCGCCGTCCCTGGAAGAACTCGGACGACTTGTCGGCTGCAGTCCGTTTTATCTCAGCCGCCTGTTCTCGCAGGAAGCCGGAATGACCATTCAACAATACCTGCGGCAGATCCGCATGGAACGCGCCGCGGAGCTGTTGCGCACCGGAAAGTGCAACGTCACCGAGGCGGCGCTGGAGGTGGGCTACAACAGCCTGAGCCATTTCAGCTCGGCGTTTCACGAAACGTTCGGCTGCTGCCCGGGGCTTTATCCGTTGCGCACGCCGACGCAGAAGGCCGGAGGCGACGCCTAGGACTGGTTTCGAAATTCGGTTCTGAACGTAGCCGACGTAGGCGGAAAACATGGGGAATTCCCGGCTGCTCCGCCTCGTCACCTCGGCGGCTACGAATGTTGAGGGGTGTGCCCGGACATTCGATCCGCCGAATTCCCCAAGAGGCAGCAGGCCTAGTCCGCGGGCGCGAGCAGGCCGGGATGAGATTTCAGCCAGGCTTCCGCGTCGCGATAATCAGGACACGCCTCCTCGACGTGTCGCCAGTAGCGCGCGGAGTGGTTCATCTCCCGCAGGTGCATCAGCTCGTGGAGGATGATGTAGTCGCGCACGAAGTCCGGCAGTTGAACCAGGCGCCAGTTGAGCGAGATCGTTCCGCGACGGGAACACGATCCCCAGCGCGTCCGCTGGTTGCGCACGGACACTCGGATGACCGCGCGTTGCAATTCCCCGGCGAGCTGGCGCACACGCGCCGGCAGTTCCTGTTCCGCCAGCTTTCTCAAGTGCGATTCGATCGCGGCGCGAACCGCCGTTGAACCGGGTTCGACGGAAAAATGCACCGGGATTTTCTCCGGCCCGAGGCGGGCAAACCGGATGTTCCCCGCCTGCTCAAAGCGCAGCGGATGACGCGTCCCCCGGAAGAGAACCTCCGTTCCTTCGGTCCACTGACGGGCGAGCGCCCGACGGGCACGGCGCTTTGCCAGCTGGGAGAGAATCCAATCCCGGTGCCTTGCCGCAAACACCCGGGCTTCCTTGAGCGTGCCCCGGCGCGGAATGGTCACCCGGGGCCGGCCGGCTCCATCGACGTACAGCCGGTAGCGTTTCGCGAGCGGGTTCCGGCGGAACAGGATGGAGAATTCGTCCGAAGGTTCAGCCGCGGACGATTCGACCGGGCGGCAAAACCGGGCGAACTGATTCCATAAAAACTCGAGCTGACTCACCGGCGTCGCGGGGAGAGTGATTCGTCCGGTCAGAGTTTTCGTTCCTTCTGGAGATCGCGGAGGAAGCCCAGCACCACCTGCTCGACCATGCGGTCCACGGCGTGACCCGCCGTCATGGGGAGCGCATTGCCGAGGCCGGAATGATCATCCTGCACGAGATGCACGGCGTGCGGGTAGGTCTTCTTCACGACGTCTTTGCCCGGCGCCTGATATTGCGCCGTGAAAGCATAGGTGATGATGCCCTTGGAGCCCGGCAGCGCCGTCAGGCCCTGTGGAAGGTTTTTGGACTCGTGCCCGGAGAGCACGCCCGTCTCGCGCATGCTGATCTGGATGCGCGCCATGTTCTCGGAGCCGACCTTGGAGACGGTGGAGAAGAGGCGCGAATCGCGAATCGTCTGCGCCACTTTCGGCGCCAGCTTGCGGGTCGCCTCGGGAAAGGAGCCTTCGGCGGAATACATGTCGAAGACGAGGTAGACGGGCTGGCGATCCACCGGAGGAACCAGCTCCGAGTATTCCACGTAGGCCGGCTTCGGATCGATGTAATAGCTGGCGTAGAATTGCTGCGTGGAGCATCCGGTGATGGAAACCAGGATCAGGGCGAAGAGGGCAAACGAAGAGATGCGGGCGAGGCGGCTGTCCATTTTCATGCTGGTTCGACGGGTGTTTTCAGAATTGATTCAGGCGAGATGCTTGATTAGCGTCTTGCCGCTCAGCAAAATAATTCATCGAAACCCGGTGCGATGGCAAAGCCTATGTCAAATCCCTTGAACGAGAAAAATCCGCTCCAAAGCCTTGAAGAGTGGGAAGATTTTGTGAAGGAACGCTACCCGGAGCCCTCCGGCAAACCCGCCTTCAACGCGACGGATCCGGACAAGAAAAAAGAAGAGTTTCGCAATTACGAGGCGGATGCCCGGCCCACGGTGCGGGAGTTCTACCGCCTGAACCACACGAACCAGACGCACGATTTCGTGCTCGGCAAGCGCAAGGAGTTTCTCGGATTGAACCGGATGCAGATGGGCATCTGGGAGGCCGCGGAGTATTTGAACCAGCTGGTCGATGACAGCGATCCGGACACCGACATGTCGCAACTGGAGCATCTGTTGCAGACGGCGGAACAGCTCCGCAAAGACGGCCAGCCGCGCTGGATGATCCTCACCG
>JBDHQG010000479.1:0-4006 GCA_039806925.1 Limisphaerales bacterium | reverse complement strand
ACTGGAAAATGAACGTTCGTTTGGCCAAACCCTTTGGTGTTCGCGTTGGTGAACTCGTGGACAGGCTGGAAGCGCTGTCCTACCGGCACGGCAGACCTCAGTTCGCGATTTCCTACTGCATGAGTCCGGCTCAGGGCTGGCGGAGTTTGACGCGGAAGTAACGGGTGCCGGTGGCGGCGCCTGCTTCGTAGCCGTCGTCGCTCCAGCGCGTGTGATCGGAGTCGTAGTGAAACGCCGCGGTGTTGGTGAGCGGAATCCAGTTTCCGTTGAGCGATGGCCGGTATTCGACCTGATATGGCTGGCGGGTCGCGGCGTTGGCGGGGCTGGCCCAGGAGAGCTCGATGTGATCGTTCGTTCGCCAAATGTAATCCACCTGTGTCGTCGCGAGCAGAAGCGAATGGTAGGCGTTGAGCCGGCCCCAGCCATGTTCCTCGTCGAAGCCGGGAGTATCCGTCGCGCCGCCGACTTGATCTTCCGCCCCGAGGGAAAGCAGCTGCAACGCCTCGGCCTGGGTGAGGTTCGGACGGACGGCGGCAAGCAGGCTGCACACGCCGGCGACCAGCGGCGCCGAGAACGACGTGCCGGTGTCGAGCCACATCTCGCCGGCGAGGCCCAGCGTCACGATGTCTTCGCCGGGCGCGACAAGGTCGAGCTGCGGCCCCGAGTCGCTGAACTCGGCGCGCTGATCGTTGCGGTCCGTGGCGCCGACGGTGATCGAAGCTTCGAGCGATCCGGGAAAGCCCAGCGTCTTGCCTCCTTCGTTGCCGGCGGCGGTGACAAAGATGACGCCGCGCGCGATGGCATTGGTGATCGCCCGCGCCACCGTCTGGCCGTAGGCCGTGCCGCCGCCGGAGAAATTGATGACCTTGCAGCCGTTGCTCACGGCGAAGTCGATGCCTTGCGCCCACCACGAATAGTAACCCGTGTTCCATTCATCGAAGACCTTGATCGGCATGATGCGGCAGTTCCAGTCCACGCCCGCGCCGAGGTGGCCGTTGTTCGCCGAGGCGCAGAGCACGCTGGCGACGGCGGTGCCGTGGCCGTTGTCATCCGTGGTGTCGGCCTCGTTGTAGGCGAAGTTGTATCCCGGCACGAGGCGGCCGGCGAACTCCGGCAGCGGCATGATGCCGGAATCCATCACGGCCACGAGCACGTTGCTGGAGCCGCGCGTGATGTCCCACGCGAGCGGCGTTTGGATGGAAGCGGAGGGCCTGGCCAGGTTTCGATGATGCCATTGATCCGCGAAGTTCGGATCGGTGGGAATCGTCTCGGCGCCGGCGCCGATCCAATCCGGCTCGGCGTATTCAATCAACGGATGCGCGCCAAGCCGGCGGACGCATTCCTCGGCCGAGAGCCCGGCGGGGAGGCGGAGATAGAGAAAGTGCCGCGAATCGACTGCGGCATGGCGTCGGCGACTGGTGGACGCGGCGCGGGGACGAAAGTGCTGGGCGAGGGATGTTTCTTGGAGCTCCGCGCCGCGCGGCAGGCCGAGCTGGGCCAGCAGGGTGGCGAGCTGGTTGGTCGGGGCGCTGTCTGGCAGCAAGGCGGCGACCGCGGGCTTGAACCGGACGAGAATGTGGTTCGTGGAGTGGTGGGCGCGCGGCGTGGACGCCGCCTGTGCGGAGCCGGCCACCACCAGCGCCGGGAGCAGGAGGAGGGCGAATCGAGTGAACATGAACTGTCGCGTCACCATGAGCCTGGTCAGCCGCGCGAAAGGCGTGTCCCTTTCATCGGCGGATCGGGGGATTCCGAAAGTCCTCCGGCGGGGAGGCGCGGTGGCAACGGGCGGCGTTTCATTCGCGGCAACGGTAGCTTCACCCGCCGGACTTCGCCAGTTCACGCTCCGTTTTGAGGCGAAGCTGGCCGCAGGCGGCATCGATATCGTGGCCTTTTTCGCGACGCAACGTGGCGGTCACGCCCTGGCCTTCGAGCGCGGCGAGGAACGCCTCCTGCACTTCCTCGGACGGTCGCGTCCACTTCAGATCCTCGACCTTGTTGTACGGGATCAAGTTCACCTTCGCGTTGAGGCGCTTCGCCAGCACCGCGAGCGGCCTGGTCTCCTTCAACGCGTCGTTCACGCCGGCGATGAGGATGTATTCCAGCGTGATCATCCGGTCGCGTTTCCGCTGGTAGTCCTCGCAGGCGCCGGTAAGTTCCGCGAGCGGATACTTGCGATTCACGGGCATGATCTTGTTCCGCGTTTCGTCCGTCGCGCCATGCAGCGAGATGGCGAGACGGAACTGGAGCGGTTCCTCCGCGAGCTTGCGAATCTGCGGCGCGAGACCGCTGGTGGAGATCGTAATCTTCCGCGCGCCGATGCCGCCGCCCCACGGCGCGTTCAGAATGCGGAGCGCCTTGAGCAGGTTGTCGTAATTCGCCAGCGGCTCGCCCATGCCCATGATGACGAGATTGTTGATCAAACGCGAAGCGGGGAGTGCGGAACGTGGAGCTGACGTGGAGTCGGCAGCCGCAGGAACGGCTTTCAATTCCGCGCTTCGCGTTTCGCGTTCCGCGTTCGCCTCGTTCCACCGTTCCGTCGCCAGCACCTGCTCCACAATTTCGTCCACGCGCAGATTGCGCTTCCAGCCTTCCAGTCCGCTTGCGCAGAACTTGCAGCCATACGCGCAGCCGACCTGCGTGGAGACGCAGAGCGTGTGACGATCACTTGCTTCGCCGTAGAGAGCCGGGTTCGCGGGAATCAACACGCTCTCGATCATCGCGCCGTCGCCCAGCTTCCAGAGAAATTTCTGCGTGGTGTCGCGCGAGCCCTGCTTGCGGGCCAATTCCAGCGCGTGCAACGAGTAGTGTTGGGCGAGTTGGTCGCGCAACGCCTTCGGAAGATTCGTCATCTCCGCCCACGACGAGGCGCGCTTTTCGTAAAGCCACTTCAAGACCTGATCGAGCCGGTAGCCGGGAAGATTCCAGGACTTGAACGGCGCGATGAGCTCGTCGCGCGTGAATGATTTGATGTCCGCAAGCACGCGCGCAATCTAGGCCGCCGCCGGACGCAAACCAAGCACGGAACAGGCGGCGTGCTGACGCACTTCAACGAGTACACGCCACCGGAGAAGATGCACAAGTGGTTTGGGTGAACTTGGGGTGTAGCACCCGGCGTGGGCCGGATCTGATCTGACAAATGATCCGGCTCGCGCCGGATGCTACGGAGTCAGGGCTGAAACAGCGCCTTCTCGAAATCCGCCACGAGAAATCGCTTTCCCTTCTGCACCACCTTGTGGCCTTCGGCGACGAGACGTTTCTTCAGCGCCGGAATGCCGCCGGGATACTTGGGGTTCAACTCGCCGCCGGTCTTCAACGTGCGCCAGTAGGGCGTGATGCGCTTGCGGCCTTCCGCTGAGGCTTCCTCCGCGGCGTGCGCGGCGATCCACGCGAAGATGCCAGTTGTGATCGGACAGCCGAAGTTCGCCTTGTGCTGACGCGCGAGCGCAGCGCGAAGCTCGTTGATGGTCGTGAGCTTTCCTTTCGGAACCTTCTGCATCAGCGCGTCCACCTCGCGCGGCGCGGGAATGACCATCAACCCCTCGCCCCACTTCTTCGTCATCCTGCCCTCGACCGGACCAACCTTCGGCAGCCCCTTGTCGTCGGCCAGTTTCTCGCGCCAGGATTTTTTTGGCTTCATGCTTGGTGACGTTCTTTCGCTGATTTGGCGGCCTGAATCTCGAACTCGGCGCGCTGCACTTCAAAGTAAGACCGCATCTGCGCCACCGTTGGCGGATTCTTCAGCAGATGATCGAAACCCTCGTCGTCGGCCTGCGGCTGGCCGCTGCACAGGCGGGCCAATCCCGTCTCGCACTGGCTTTGCACGCCGGCTTCTTCAAACGCTGCGGCATAGTCTGACAGCGTGAATCCGTGTTCGCGCATCAGCACATAGAGGTCGATCCAATCGCGCGTCTTGGAGCGGACGGCGGAAACCAGCGCCTTGGTTTTGAACAATTCCACGAGCTCTGCGATGCGTGGTGCAGCGGTCGCTTCCCCTTGCAGAAGTTTC
>JBDHQG010000478.1:0-4008 GCA_039806925.1 Limisphaerales bacterium | reverse complement strand
GCTTCCGCCGGGCAATGGATATTTAACAAGGCTGACATGCAAAGAGGGGACGAGCATGGCTGCCGAATCGTCGTCATTGCTGGCAGGGAATGCGAAAGCTGAAAACTCCGCCGCTGCCTCAGATCGACAATTGCTATACGTTGAAAGGGTGGCCGGTGGCAGATGTCGTAAAAAAATAAAAGTAAGCGAACAGCAGGTCTATACGGCCAAATACCGGATCGCCGCCCTGATCAAGGAAACGATTCTTCAACTGGAGACCAGAATGTTGTGAGAGAAATTTCTCCCAAAATCACATCCTATGCTTGAAGGCATATGACACGGTGCATTTCGACTTGCGGGTCATTCGGCAACTTGTCGTCCAGATGCACTCCGCGGCATCGGCGTGTTTTTTCCGGGCGCATGAACTCGCCGGACGCGGCTCTTCACCGGGGCGCAGCGTTTTTCGAGGGCGGGCGCGTGGCGGCGACGTTCAGGAGTTCCTCCGCGGCCCGGCCGGGCGGACGTTGCTTCGGCCAGAAGGCGACGATCTTCCGCTCGGGGCGGGGTGATTGAAGGGAACGGTATTCAGGATGGCGTGCGCGCCCGGCGCCGACCGCCATCGCCGGGATGAGCGAGAGTCCCATGCCGGCGCAGACGAGTGATTGCACGGTTTCCAGCTGCGCGCTGCGGAAGGTGACGTTCGGCCGGACATCGCGCCGCTCGCAGAAGTTCAGCACCTGTTCGCCCAGGCAGTGGCCTTCCTTCATGACGATGAAACGTTCGCCCTCGATGTCCGCGGTCCGCAGGACGCGCCTGCCGGTCAATGGATGGCCGGGCGGCAGCGCCACGAAAAATTCCTCGGAGAACAATTCCCTCACCTCGAAGCGCGCGTCGGCAATGGGGAGGCTCGCGAGCGCGAAGTCGATTTCGCACGCCAGCGCGAGTTTAAGCAGCTGCGCGGTCGTGTCTTCCTGCACGATGATCTCGACGCCCGGATGCCGCGCGTGGAACTGCGTGAGCACCGGCGGCAGGAGATAGGGCGCAATGGTCGGCAACACGCCCAGCGTGACGGTTCCGCCCGCCAGCTCCCTGGCATCGGTCGCCTCGCGTTTCGCGGCGTCCGCCTCCTCCAGGATGCGGAGGGCGCGGCGCAGGAACGCCTGGCCGTGCGTGGTGAGCTTGGCCTCGCGCTTCAGGCGGTCGAAGAGCCGCTGGCCCAGCTCGTCCTCCAGCTTCTGAATCTGCTGACTGAGCGAGGGCTGCGAGACGTGGCATTGCTCGGCGGCGCGGGAAAAATTTCCCGAACGCGCCACCGCCACCACGTAGCGGATCTGATGCATTTCCATAGGTCGGTTCGCCGTGGGAGCGCCGGACATCGCCATGCGCTCCGTTCAATGCCATAGGCAAAAACTATGTTGATCCAAGGAAAGAAGTATTTCAACGATGATGCTCCCGGTGGTTTGATGCGTCTCATCAATCGCATCAACAACATCAAACCAACTACGGAGAGAACACATGTCCACTGAATCGAGTTGTCCCTTCAGCAACGGCGCTGCTTTCGTCGGCGGCGGCACCGCGAACCACGACTGGTGGCCGAACCAGCTCAAGGTCGAGCTGCTGCACCAGCATTCCGCCAAGTCCGACCCGATGGGCGCGGGCTTCGATTACGCGAAAGAGTTCCAGAGCCTGGACTTCGCGGCGTTGAAGAAGGATCTCGCGAAGTTGATGACCGACTCGCAGGAATGGTGGCCGGCGGACTTCGGTCATTACGGCCCGCTCTTCATCCGCATGGCGTGGCACAGCGCGGGCACGTATCGCACCGGCGACGGGCGCGGCGGCGCGGGCCGCGGGCAGCAACGCTTCGCGCCGCTCAACAGCTGGCCGGACAACGTGAGCCTCGACAAGGCGCGCCGGCTCTTGTGGCCGGTCAAGCAGAAGTATGGTCGCAAGATTTCGTGGGCCGACTTGTTGATTCTCGCCGGCAACGTCGCGCTGGAGACGATGGGCTTCAAAACCTTCGGCTTCGCCGGCGGCCGCGAAGATTCGTGGGAGCCGGATCACGACGTTTACTGGGGCCGCGAAGCGAAGTGGCTCGGCGGCGACATTCGCTATTCCAAGGGTTCTCCCGGTGTCGAGAAGGAGCACGGAGTCCTCGTGAAAGATGACGACAGTCAGGTGAAGCATTCGCGCGATCTCGAGAATCCGCTGGCCGCGGTGCAGATGGGCCTCATCTATGTGAACCCCGAAGGCCCGGACGGAAAGCCAGACCCGCTCGCGGCCGCGAAGGACATCCGCGACACGTTCGGTCGCATGGCCATGAACGACGAGGAAACCGTCGCGCTCATCGCCGGTGGCCACACCTTCGGCAAGACGCACGGCGCGGGCCCGGCGTCGAACGTCGGCCCCGAGCCGGAAGCCGCGCCTGTCGAGCAGCAGGGGCTCGGCTGGAGGAACAGCTTCGGCACCGGCAAGGGCGGCGACACGATCACGAGCGGACTCGAAGTGACGTGGACCTCGACCCCGACGAAGTGGAGCAACAACTTTTTCTGGAACCTGTTCAGCTTCGAATGGGAACTCACGAAGAGCCCCGCCGGCGCGCAACAATGGCAGCCGAAGAACGGCGCGGGCGCGGGCACCGTGCCGCACGCGCACGACAAGTCGAAACGCATCGGCCCCTCCATGCTCACCACGGACCTCGCGCTGCGCTTCGATCCGGCCTACGAAAAAATCTCGCGCCGCTTCATGGAAGACCCGGACCAGTTCGCCGACGCCTTCGCCCGCGCGTGGTTCAAGCTGACGCATCGCGACATGGGTCCGCGCGCGCGCTATCTCGGGCCCGAAGTGCCGAAGGAAGAACTCGTCTGGCAGGACCCGATCCCGGCGGTGAATCATCCGCTGATCGACGCGAACGACATCGCCGCGCTGAAGGCGAAGATTCTCGCGGCGGGCCTGTCCATCTCGGAGCTCGTCTCCACCGCGTGGGCCTCGGCCTCGACGTTCCGCGGCTCCGACAAACGCGGCGGCGCGAACGGCGCGCGCATTCGCCTCACCCCGCAACGCTTCTGGCAGGTCAACCAGTCGGCGCAGCTCGGCAAGGTGCTTCCCGCGCTCGAAGCCGTTCAGGCGGAGTTCAACAAATCGGCGGCCGGCGGGAAGAAAGTTTCGCTCGCCGATCTCATCGTGCTCGGCGGTTGCGCGGCGGTTGAACTCGCGGCAAAGAACGCCGGCCACGCGGTGAGCGTTCCGTTCACGCCCGGTCGCGCCGACGCGACGCAGGAACAGACCGACGCGGAATCGTTCGCCGTGCTGGAACCGATCGCGGACGGCTTCCGCAATTATCTCAAGGGCCGTTACACGATCCCGGCCGAGGCGCTGCTGGTCGACAAGGCGCAGCTCCTCACGCTCACCGCGCCGGAGATGACCGCGCTCGTCGGCGGCCTGCGCGTGTTGAAGACCAACGCCGGCGGCACGGCCCACGGCGTCTTCACGAATCGACCGGAGACGTTGACGAACGACTTCTTCGTGAACCTGCTCGACATGAACACCGAGTGGAAGCCGACCAACTCGGACGCCGAGGTGTTCGACGGACGCGATCGCGCCACCGGCAAGACCAAATGGACCGCGACCCGCGTGGACCTCATCTTCGGCTCGAACTCCCAACTGCGCGCGCTGGCGGAAGTGTACGGCAGCGCCGACGCCGGGAAAAAGTTCGTCGAGGATTTCGTCGCCGCCTGGAACAAGGTGATGAACCTGGACCGCTTCGACCTGGGGTAAGAAGAAATAGCTTCACCCACGGAGGGCCCGCCACGGAAGCGGGCCGCCAACGCCAGTTTTCAACCCGATCCGGCCTATCGCCTCGTGCGGATAACGCTTTCCACTTGGAGCACGACGCTCACACGGCAGAGAATGCCATCTGCTAGGAAGCGCATGCCGCTGTTCAACGCGCGCACGCCAATGTGAGTCGTGAGATCGGCGCTGTCACCCGTGCGCACGCCGCTGTGAGGGAAGAGAATGCCATGTGAAGGGAAG
>JBDHQG010000477.1:0-4011 GCA_039806925.1 Limisphaerales bacterium | reverse complement strand
ACCATGAGTTGTCGTGTGCCGTGGCGATGTCCGCAAGGTAGCCGGCTGGTCGCGCATTGATCGGGCGGAACAAGTAATTCCACTTAAAGTCCGTTCCCGCCTTGCTCTTCAGTCGGTAGATCCGCCCATGTTCCTTGTCAATGAAGCCTTCCTGATTCCGCGTGTGCGTGACCTGACGGTCGTGCCAGTCCGCGATGTAGATCGCGCCGTCGGGACCGACCTTGATGTCCACCGGGCGGAACCACGAATCGCTGCTCGTCACCACGCGATCGATGTCGCGCGTCTTGAAAGTCGAGCCGACGGGCGTGATGTCGCTGAGCACCACGCGACCTTGCAGCGGTTCGATGCCGAAGAGTTTTCCGTTGTAGCGTTCCGGCAGCGCGCCGCCGTGGTAGATGATGAAGTTGTGCGTGAAGCGCTCGCCCCTGGTTCCTTCCATGTGCGGGAAGTAACCGAACGCATACGGGTTCGCCAGTTCGCCGTGCTTCTCGAAGCCCTTCCGCAGATACGCGCCCTGCATGTAGTGAAAGCCGCGCGTGTCGCCGCCGTTGTGGCCGGAGAAGAGCCGGCCCTTGTCATCGAACTCGACGCCGAACGCGTTGCCGCCACCTTCCGCGAAAATTTCGTAGCGCTTCGTTTCGGGATGATAGCGCCAGATGTTCTGGCCTTGGGAGTAAACCGTGTTCGTCTCGCCGGGGCGACGCACATTCGCCGTCACCGTGCTGCCTTGTGCGGCGTAGAGCCAGCCGTCCGGTCCCCAGCACAGGCTGTTCACGACCGAGTGTGTGTCTTCGAGGCCGAACCCTTCGAGGTGAACCACCGGATCGCGGTCGGGCACGTCATCGTCGTTCCGGTCAGGATAGAAAAGCAGATAGGGCGGATTCAACACCCACACGCCGCCGCGACCTTTCACGCAGGCGGTCGCGATGTTCAATCCATCGACGAAGGTCTTGTGCTTGTCGAAGATGCCGTCGCCGTCGGTGTCCTCGTGGATGGTGATCTTGTCGAGCCCCCTCGCGCCGCGCGGCGGCGGTTCCGGCACCTTGTCGTAAACCGCGCGCCAGAAGTTGTCGCGGCTCACCACCTTCAAGCCCGCCGGCGCCGGATACTGGAGATATTGCACCACCCACATGCGGCCGCGCTCGTCGAAATTCAGGAACACGGGCTGGCGCACGATGGGTTCGGCGAGCACCAACTCGATCTCCAGGTCATCCGGCACCTTGAAGGCGCGCGCGGATTCCGCCGCCGGAAGCGCGTTGGTCCGCTCCGGCATCGGATGGCCGGAGAACTCGGATAGGAGCTGCGTTTCCGGTTTCGGCGATTGCGCGGAGGCAATCGTAACAAGCGACGTGACGGCAAACGCGAGCAGGGAAAGGCGGTTCATGGGCGGGTGAGCGTGGCTTCCTTCGGCGGGATGGGCTGCTCCATCGACCAAAAGATCGCGTTGAGCAGAAGCCTGCGGAAGTTCGGGTTGCCAAAATCGTCCTGATGGCCGAGCGACGTGTAGAAGACGCGCGCCTGCTTCTCGCCGTAACGATTCGTCCAGGCGACGGGCTCGGCGGGTTGGCCTTCGATGGAACCCACGAGCAGCGGCCCGGCGGTTTTCTTGAGCGGGCTGACACGGTAGAGCGAACCGTTTCCGATCAGCTCGTTTAATTTCACCCCGGTCAACAGCGGGCTGTTCTCCGCGCCCGTGAAGGGATGAATCTCCGTCTTCGGACCGTGGCCGTGATGCCCGACGTAATTTCCTCCGAGCACATCCGGATCGAACGTGTCCCACGATTCGCCCTGCCTCGCGTCCTCGCCGCGCGGTGCGAATCCGTGGCTGGCGGTGCGGATGCCGATGAGCGGCCTGCCGGCGTTGAGGTGCGCCTGCACGGCGTCCAGTTCCTCCTTCGCGAGCGCGCGCCGCCGCAGGCTGACCACCAGGGCATCCGCGTCGCGCATCGCCTCGGTGAAACCCGGAAAACGATGCTTGTTGTTCGCGTCCTGCTGGATGATCGAAACGCGCAGCCCGCGCCAGGCGACGTTCTCCTTCGCAAAGGCCGGCAGGGTTTCCCACGTTTTGTATTCGTCCTCGCCGATCAACATCACGACGTGCGGGCGTTGGTCCTCGGCGAAGCGGAACGCCTTTCCGCCAAGAAACGCCACGCTGCTCACCGTGGGACACCAGTAACGCTCGACGTGATCCACCATCAAATCATTGCCCACGCAATGCGCCACGAACGGCGCGCGCCGCGGATTGTACATGGTGTCCGTGAGATCGCGCACCAGCACCACGTTCTGGCCCTGGCCCACCATCTGCCGGATGGAAAAGGGCCGGCCCAGCACGCACATGTTCAGGTGGACGCCCATCACGATGACGTTGGTGATGCCGCGCTGGCGCATCAGATAATAGGCTTCCGCGGAATCCGTGATCGCGTCGCCCTCGTGAATCTCGATGGTCGCGATCTGCCGCGTCCACGGATACGGCGCGCCCTTGGGCCAGGGCGAATCGGTGTCGCAACCGCCGTCCGAATCATCGATGGGCAGCGGCGACTCCTTCGAGCGATCCAGGGAACACCAGCGTTGCAGCGGGATTCTCGTCTCCACTTTGGGCGCGGCCTGCGCCAGCTTTCGCTGCGGTGTCCCCTCGTAAAACTTCATCGTGTCGCTCGGACAATGGATGATCAGCGCGCCCTGACCGCGCGCCTTCTTCACCAGCTCGTTCATGCGCGGAGCCATCTCGGCAACCCGACGGGTCGCGCCCGCGCAAGTGTGCTTGTCCCACATGTCGCAGATGACGAGGGCGGTGTGCGCGGCATCCCATGTGACGTTGCGTTCGGCGGCCTCCCAAACTCCGCTGCCCCTGGAGGTCTCGGCCTGCGAGCGCAATGGAAGTTGAAACGGGCCGGCCGACAGGGCGCCGGCCACGGGGCCGGCCAGCAGGAGGAGGAGCCAGGCCGAGCGGTGGAAATAGCGGGGCGTCTTCATTGCGTGGTCAATAAGCCAGACGCTAACGAGCGCCGGCGCTTCACGCAACCTTCGACGAAGATGATCGCCGCCGGGGTTGCATCCTGCCCCAGCCCCTGCCTTCCAGCTGGCCGGAGCGCCGCGTTGACGCCGCTTCATCGTCGGGCGGCCCGCCGGAAGGCTACTTGTTGAATTCCTCCCAGTGTTCCTCGATGAACTGCCGGAGGGCGGCGCGGCGCGGCGTGAAGACGTTGTAGAAGTAAATGTTCGACGGGACCATCAGCCCGATGACGAGGCCGGCCAGCTCCACGAGAAAACTGATGTTCAGCCACATCGCGAAATTGAAGATGGCGGAGCAGCAGACCATCAACAGGATGATGTGGAGATATATCTTGAGGCGCGAATAGTCAGTGCAGGCATCCCAGGCCTGCAACAATTGTGCGCCCGACATTTTCCGCAGCTCGGGCACCGACCCGGCAAAGATGGTTCCGATCTTCATGACCGGGGCAGTCTAGCGGGTGGCCGCGGCCCGCGCCAGTCCCATGCGGGGCCGTTGCCGGAACGATGCAATTGAGTTTCGGGTGGAACGGGCCGGGTTGGCCGTTTCATCCGGACCAACTGCATCGTTCCAGCCAAGCATTCATGTCCATCCGTGGTTTACTTCCTCAAAGCTGAACGAAAAAAACTGGGAATCGGGAGTGGAGATATGGGACGCAAGACAGTAAGGTTTCATCGATCCACTCTGAACGGGGGACTGTAAACCCGGAACAAGGCACGCCGCCTGGCATGAAGCAACAGGATGAAATGATGAACCGCCGGAGGATGGACTAATGTCTCTCATGGACGCCATATAGCATGAAAATGATCCTTGCCACTCGTTCGTCACTGTTCCGTTGCATGCTGCTCTTGCTGGGCGTTCTTTCGGTGTCGGTCGCGTTGCCCGCTGCGCGCGGTCAAGTGGTCGTCAATCACCCGGTGATGCCCGGGGGGTATGAGGAGGTGGAGGGCAATTCGCTGCTCGTTGAGCCATTCAGTCCCGAAGGAGCTGACATAGACTCT
>JBDHQG010000476.1:0-4023 GCA_039806925.1 Limisphaerales bacterium | reverse complement strand
GTCGGCCTGTTTCTCGACCAACGCGACAACCGCCGGCGCTTCCTGGTGAACCACGTCGCGGCGGGCTTTCCGCTTCTTCCGCCGGGCTTGAAAGACTCCGAAGTGCTGAATGCCTTCGCCTACACCTGCGGATTCTCTGTCTGCGCGGCAAAGGCGGGGGCGCGCACGACGAGCCTGGATCTCTCGAAAAAGTACCTCGACTGGGGCCGGCGCAACTTCGAGCTGAACGGCATCGATCCGGCGCGGCACGATTTCATCTACGGCGATGTGTTCGACTGGTTCCGGCGTCTCGCCAGGAAGCAACGGGCATTCGACGTCATCGTTCTCGATCCGCCCACGTTTTCACAATCCAGGGAGCATGGTGCCTTTCGTGCCGGGAAGGACTACGGAAAGCTGGTTGCCGCCGCCCTGCCGCTGCTGAAAACGGACGGCGTGCTGCTGGCTTCCACCAATGCGGCGACGCTGGAGCCGGAACGTTTTCTGGAGATGATCCGGGATGCGGCGCATGCGTCCGGGCGGCGCATCCTTCAGGAACATTACGTGCCGCAGCCGCCGGATTTTCCGATCTCCCGCACGGAGCCGGCCTACTTGAAAACGATCTGGCTCCGGCTGGCCTGAGCCGGAGCGATGCAGCTGGTCTTGGTGGAACGGCCACCGGCCCGTTCTGTCGGGCGACCCGCCCGACAGCCGCGCGCACCACGCGCGCTCTGAATGGTAAACGATCATCGTGCGTTCGACTCGGCGGCAAGTTGCCGCCGAGAACGGGCCGGTGGCCCGTTCCCCCCAGACCGGCGCATCCTTCCGGCTGAGAGCCGCGTTTACAGGATGTTCGCCGCCAGCTCGGCCAGCTCGGAGCGTTCACCCTTCTGCAGCTCGATGTGCGCGGCCAGCGGCTGCTCGCGAAACTTGCTGATGATGTAGTTGAAGCCGTTGGAAGAGCCGTCCACGTAGGGATTGTCGATTTGATACGGGTCGCCGGTGAAGATGATCTTCGTGCCGTGGCCGACGCGGGTCACAATCGTTTTCACTTCCAGCGGCGTGAGGTTCTGCGACTCGTCGATGATCATGAACTGGCTCGCGATGCTGCGCCCGCGGATGTAGCTGAGCGCCTCGACCACGATGTGGCCGGAGCGCATCAGGTCTCCGCTGCGCCGATGCTCCTGGCCCATGTTGAGGTCGCTCAACATTTCCAGCGCGTCGTGAATCGGCTGCATCCAAGGCCCGAGCTTTTCTTCGAGGGTTCCGGGGAGGAAACCGATCTCGCGTCCCAGCGCCACGGTCGGGCGCGCCACGACCACGCGCCGGAATTCACGATCCTGCACGGTCCGTTTCAACCCGGCGGCCATGGCCATGAGCGTCTTGCCGGTGCCGGCCTTGCCCATGAGCGTGACGAGTTTCACGCGGTCATCCAGCAGCGCGTCGAACGCAAAATGCTGCTCGCGATTGCGCGGGCGGATGCCCCACACGCCCTCGCGAATCTCGACGATGGGCACGAGCTTCCTCCCCGTCGCGTCCACCTTCGCGAGCGCGGTTCGCTTGGTGTTCCCCTCCTCGATGAGCGTGCAGTACTCGTTGGGAAAGTAGGCGCGGGCGGACGGGAGTTCGAGTTCGCCGCTGTTGCGGAAGGCGGTGATCTTCGCCGCCGGCACCGTCATCTCGAAGACCCCGGTGTAGAGGTCCGCGATGTTGATGCGGTCGCTCTCATAATCCTCCGCGGGCAGCCCGAGCGCGTCGGCCTTGATGCGGAGGTTGATGTCCTTCGTGACGAGAATGGTCGGAAGCTTCGGCGTGCTCCGCTGGACGCTCAGGGCGAGGGAGACGATGCGGCTGTCCACGCTGTTGCTGCCGGCGATGGCGGACTGGCCGTTGCGCAGCTTGGCCTTCGTCTGGTTGAAGATGATGCGCAGCTGGCCGCCGTGGGCCAGCGCGACGCCTTCGCTCAGGCTGCCGCCATTCCGGAAGCCGTCGAGCGTGCGCGACACGGCGCGGGCGTTCTGGCCGAGCTCGCTCGACTCGCGCTTGAAGCGGTCAATCTCCTCGATGACTTCGATGGGGATGAGAACATTGTTCTCTTTGAAGCTGAGGATGGAGTTGGGATCGTGGAGGAGGACGTTCGTGTCGAGAATGTAGTTTTTCACAGGTACGTCTAAGGTTGCGCCGCGCGGAGGCCGCTCATGCGTCGATGCCACACCTTCAATTTCGGAAGATTCGCGGGCACGCGATAGCGGCCGGAATAAAGAAAGTTCGCGAGGATGCCCCAGAGATCGAAATCCACGAAACGCGGCCGGCCATCGAGCAGGAAATCCCGCGTGCCCAGCATCTGCTCAAACGGAATCAGCAGCTCCGCCAGCCGCGCCTGCCACGCCCTGCTTTCGGCGCGCCACTGCGCGATGCAGCCGCGGCCGAACTTCCGTTCCTTGAAGCGCAGATAATTCAGGCGCTCCGCGGCGGGAACAAACTCCTCGTAATGCACATCGTTCAGGCGGAACGTCGCGCCCTCCAGGTCGTTGTCGATGTAGCGCCAGAGGATGCGTTGCAGGCCGTCCCACTCCTTCGGGAACAGCCCGAGCTTGAACTTCGCGTCGAGATACTTCGCGATGACCTGGGAGTTGTCATCCGTCTCAAACAACACGTTGCGGCCGTCCCTGACAATGGGCACCTGATAATAGCGCTGCTTCGTCAGCTTCCAGACCAGCGAGCGATCCGACGGCGGAATGTCGGTCACCTTGTGCGGCGCGGCGCTGTAATCGAGAATGCGCTTTTGAACCAGGCAGTAGGGACTCCAAGGGAACTGGATGAGCTCAATCATGGTAACAATGGGGACAAATGGGGAAGATTCGGAAGGGTTGGAATACGCGGTGGCTTCACCTCGGGCGGAGGCGCGTACGTCGCCGGAACGGTGCTGTTCGCCACGGCAAAAAACTACGACCGGGATCGGGCGGTGACAAGGGAAGATTCATTTTGCAGCGCGCAAGCCCGCGTCCCGCCGCCGCTCGCGAAGCGCAAAACCGCCGTGGCAGCACGGCGTCCGGTCTGTGAAGTTGCGGATGGATACTCCGCTTTACACCTCATGGGGCGCTGACTACAGTCCGCGCATGGCTTCGGAATATGATTCTTCGGAGTTCGTCGACACCGACTTTCAATCCACGCAACGCGCCGGCACCGCCGTGGCAACGGCCGGCGCCGCGACCCTGCCCGACCCCGGCCGCGCCCCGACCCGCGCCGAGGTGGAGGCGCGCGTGGGCGACATGCACAACAAGCTCGCCGAGTTGCGCCGCGCGCAACAGGAGCTCGAGCGCGAGCGGGCGGATTTGGAGGAGACGCGCCGGCGCCAAAACGAGTTTACCAAGGGCCGGCAGGAGATGGAGCAGCATTTGACCCGGGGCATCGGGCTGCTGGAGGAAGCGGAATTCGCCGCCCGGCGCGAGGCCGAACAGATGGCCAAGTCGCTTCTCGACCTGCGCGAGGCCCTGGTCAAGGTACAGTCCGTTCATGAGGAATCCTGGACGCGGGACAACTTCAACGCCGAGCTCACCCGCGCCCTGACGGCGATCGAAAACGCCCGCATGGAATGGAACGGCGCGCGTTTGAAATTTGCGATTCTCAATGGCGAAGCCGCGACCCCGGCCCCGGAAGGTGCCGCCGCGCCGGCCCAGGATCCGTTCAGCCAGAATGTCCTCCGGGAACGGAGCTACTCGGAGCTTTGCAAGATGGGACTGGCGCTGACGTGGCCGGTGGCGCTGGTCGGCGTGGTCGTCATTCTCGTGCTGCTGTTGCGCCACTGACGTTGGATTCATGGGATGGTTCAAGAAAAAATCCGATCCCATTTCCGAGCAGGCCAGGCTGCTGAACAACCAGATCGCCGCGCTGGAATCGGAGATCAAGAAACTCTCCACCCGCCCGGGTGGAGCGGAGCCCGCTGTTGCCCCGCCGCCCCGGGACCGTTCACCATTCATACCCGCGACGCCGCCCGCAACGCAGCCGGCCGCGCCCCCCGTCCAGCCGCGCCTCCGCTCCACCGCC
>JBDHQG010000017.1:0-17235 GCA_039806925.1 Limisphaerales bacterium | reverse complement strand
GCTGCTGACGCGTCGGTTGCCATTCATCCTCACGCTGACGGTGCTGCACGCCGCGCTGAGTTCCGTATTGGGGATTCATCTCGCCCTCTGGCTGGATTGCTCGATCGCCGGCGCGATGGTGGTGATGGGCACGGCGTTGTTCGTCCTCGCCTGGGTGCTCAGCCCGACGCAAGGGTTGTTGCGCCGGTGGCTGCATCGCACCTGGTTTGAGCCGGTGGAATCCGCCGCTGAAGGCGAAGCCAGCGCACTGCCTCGCTAAAGCAGTTCCAACACGCGATGCAGCTCGGCGTCGGTGTTGTAGAAGTGCGGTGAGAGGCGGATGTAACGCTGGCCGGCACGACTGGCGCGCAGGCTGGTGATGACGCTGGCTTCGGTCAGCTTCGCGTGGAGCGCGGGCATGTCGGCCTCCGGCTTGTAGAAGGTGACGATGCCGCTGGAGTTGTCGGGCGGCGCGGAACCACCGAGCACGGCATAGCCTTTCGCTTGAAGTTCCGGCACCACCCAAGCACGTTTGCGGAGCAGTTCGGCGGCGATGTTTTCGATGCCGTAGGAGAGAAGCAGCTCCATTCCCGCCTGCATTCCGGCGAGCCCGACAAGATTGGCGGAACCGGCCTCGAAGCGACGGCTGTCGGGCGGATGAGCGATCTGTTCTTGCGCCACGAAGTTGGCACAACGAACATTGTGCCAGCCGAGGATGGAGGGCCTGAGTTTCTCCTGAAGGGATTTGCGCACGTAGAGAATGCCGGCGGCGCAGGGGCCGAGCAGCCATTTATGCGCGTCGGCGGCGAGGAAATCGACATGCTCGACGGTGGTGGGAAACGCGCCGAGCGTCTGGATGCCGTCGATGCAGAACGGGATGTTGCGCGCGCGGAGCTGCTTGCCGATGCCGGCGATGTCGATGCGCCAGCCGGTCACGAAGTGGCAGGAAGCCAGCGCCACGAGGCGCGTGTTTTCGTCCACCTGGCCGATGACGTCGATGTTCCGGATGCGGCCCAGCTCGCGGATGTTCATCAGCCGCACTTGCACGCCTTTGTCGGCGAGGGCCATCCACGGATACACGTTGGACGGGTAGTCGTCGTGGTAGATGAGGATGTTGTCGCCCTTGCGGAAGGAGAGCCCGGTCGCCACGAGGCTGAGCCCCAGCGATGTGGGGCCGACAAAGGCGACTTCGTCCGGCTGCGCGTTGAGCAGCTGCGCCGCGGTCTGGCGCGCCTGCTGGATGCGCGTGCCGGGGAACGCCTCCTCCTGATCCCCGAGGGCGGCGAGCAGCGAATAATCGGTCATCGCGTCGACGACACGGCGGGGCAGCGGACAGACGCCGGCGTGGGCGAGGAAGGTCTTGTGCTCGACGACGGGAAATTCGTGCCGGCGCAGTTCTTCGTTCGAGTGCAGTTCGGCGATGGTCATGCGTCGTGACGGGCCGTTTTCAGTTGTTCGGCGAGGTTCAACATGGCGGGTGGTATAGCTGGAGAGCGTTCGGGAGGCGACACATTACAACGCGTGGACCGGGGAAAATACGGGTACCGCGGGCAGCAGGTGACACGCTTGACCCTTCACTCTCGCTTGGAGTAGGTTGCGTACACAGAAAATAACAAACAAAACAAAAACATGACAGGATTCAACGCCACTGACGGCTTCCAAATGAGCGAGAGCACCCCCTACGTGATCGAACAAACGGGGCGCGGAGAGAGAGGTTACGACATTTACTCGCGGTTGATGGTGGACCGCATCGTGTTCCTCGGCTCCCAGGTCAATGATTTCATCGCGAACCGCGTCATCGCCCAGCTGCTGTTTCTCCAGATGTCCGATCCGAAGAAGGACGTGCATCTCTACATCAATTCTCCCGGCGGCAGCGTGACGGCCGGCCTCGCCATCTATGACACGATGCAGTTTCTCACCTGCGACGTGAACACCTACTGCATCGGCTCCTGCGCGAGCATGGGCGCGGTGCTGCTCGCCGGCGGCGCCAAGGGCAAGCGTTTCGCGCTCCCGAACTCCGACCTGATGATTCACCAGCGGCTCGGCGGCGCCGGAGGCCAGGCGGGCGACGTGGAGATCCGCGTCAAATACATGCTGCGCCTCAAGACGCGGCTCAACCAGATTCTCGCCAAACATACCGGCCAGGCCTACGACATTGTCGAGAAGGCGTGCGACCGCGACAACTTCATGACCGCCGAGGAAGCGAAGGCTTTCGGGCTCGTGGATGAAGTCGTCAAATCGCGCAAGGATGTCCCCGGCCTGCCGGAAAAAACTTCGGTCACTCCCTAAACCCAACCCAACGAATCAGCTCGTTTACTCAGAAATATGGCCCGACCCACGAATCTAACGCTGTGCAGCTTCTGCGGGAAATCCCATGCGGAAGTAAAAAAACTGATCCAAGGACCGGGCGTTTACATCTGCGACAACTGCGTGCTGCTCTGCAAGAGCGTCCTCGACAAGGAGCTGGCTCCCGAGACGAAGAAATCCGCTTCTCCCCACACGGTTCCCAAGCCGCTGGAGATCAAAAAGCATCTCGACCAGTACTGCGTCGGCCAGGAACACGCGAAAAAGACGCTCTCCGTGGCGGTGCATAACCACTACAAGCGCATCCTGAGCGAGCCGGCGGAGAAGAAGGGCGACGAGTGGTCCGGATCGTCAAAAGACGTCGAGCTTGAGAAGAGCAACATCCTGCTCATCGGCAACACCGGCTCCGGCAAGACGCTCCTGGCGCGCTCGCTGGCCCGCGTGCTGGATGTCCCCTTCGCCATCGCGGACGCCACCACGCTGACCGAGGCCGGCTACGTCGGTGAAGACGTGGAAAACATCATCCTGCGCCTGCTCCAGAACGCGGACTTCGACGTGAAACGCGCGCAGAAGGGCATTATCTACATCGACGAGATCGACAAGATCGCGCGCAAGACCGAGAACGTTTCGCTGACGCGCGATGTTTCCGGCGAAGGCGTGCAACAGGCGCTGCTCAAGATTCTCGAAGGCACGATCTGCAACGTCCCGCCGCAGGGCGGACGCAAGCATCCGCAGCAGGAGTACATCCGCGTGAACACGAGCGGCATTCTCTTCATCTGCGGCGGCGCGTTCGTGGGTCTGGAGAAAATCGTCCAGCGCCGCCTCGGCAATCGCGTGATGGGTTTCGGCGCGGCGGAGAACGCGAAGAAGTTCGCGGAGATCGATCGCCACGAGATTCTGCAATACGTCGAGCCGGAGGATCTGATCCAGTTCGGCTTCATCCCGGAGTTCATCGGCCGCCTGCCGATGGTGACGGTGCTCGAACAGCTCACCGAGGATCAGCTCGTCTCCATCCTCACCGAGCCGAAGAACGCGCTGACGAAGCAGTATTCCAAGCTCATGTCGATGGAAGGCGTGGAACTGGAGTTCACCGCGGACGCCTTGCGTGAACTTGCCGCCATGGCCATCAAGAAGGGCACCGGCGCCCGCGCGCTGCGCAGCATCCTGGAGAAGCTCATGCTCGACGTGATGTTCGACGTGCCGAACAGTGACATCGTCGGCTGCAAGATCACCCGCCAGGTGGTGCTCGGCGACAGCAAGCCTGTCCTGAAGCGCAAGAACGACAAGGCCGCGGCTTAATCTCCGGCACCTTCAAACGAAACAGACCGTGATGCGAACCGCGTCACGGTCTGTTTGTTTTCGGAAGAGTGTGTTGCCGGGCCTCAGACAGGCTCTCAGCCGGATGCAATTGGATTTTCGATCCAGTGACGGATCGTCCCGGTAGGACAGCGCTTCCAGCCTGTCCTGAAGTTCTCCAACGCAAACCCCAAACGGTTTGACTCAGCGAACCATCTTTTTCATTACCCACCGCCTTGCCGTGCGGGACAGGCAGGATGCCTGTCCTACCTTCTGCTGCATCGTTCCGGCATCAGTGATGCCAGCAGCGATAGATGAAGGCCGGTGGAAGATTGCGCCAGACGATGGGAGTCACTTCGATCTTGGAGAAGTGTTTGAACAGGCGCTTGCGGAAGCGGAGCGAGGTGGGCAGCACCTGCGCGTGGACATAGGCAAACGTGGTGAACAGCCCGCCGGGCGCGAGCGAGTTCGTGACGGCGTCGAAGATCCGGTTCTGCGTCGCCGGCAGCATGTTTCCCCAGGCGAGCCCGCTGACGATGCAGTCGGCCTTCCC
Organism: Limisphaerales bacterium; assembly: GCA_039806925.1. GTDB lineage: Bacteria > Verrucomicrobiota > Verrucomicrobiia > Limisphaerales > JADJPG01 > JADJPG01. The sequence goes on along the minus strand of JBDHQG010000017.1, from coordinate 13,103 downwards.
CGCCGAATGCTGCTTGAGATACTTCGGCAAATGCTCCGCCGAATCCGCATAAACCTGCAGCTTTGGAAAATTCCGGCGCAGCTGGAGCACGTTCATCTGGTTCAGCTCCACGGCAAAGAAGCGGCTCCGGGGATTCATCCGGTCGAGAATCAAGCGGGTGAAGGCTCCCGTGCCCGGCCCCAGCTCCACCACCATCGTCCGGTTCTCCAGCTGGCAGCCATCCACGATCTGCCGGGAAAGAAGCGGCGAACTGGGCCAGAACGCGCCGACCTTGAGCGGCTCGCGGAGAAAGGCGCTGAAGAACTCCCAACGCCCGTGGGAGGTGGGGCGCGGAGCCGCATGGCTTGGGGCGGATCGCGCGTTTGCGTGGGATCGTTTCTCGGGGCGTCCCTGAATCAGGACGGCGCTTCTATTGCTCATAATCAGTTTGTCATCCAACGTGCCGCGCCCCGTGGGGCGCGGCACCGGGGCTGGTCCGAACAGCCGCCCACGGTGTTACCGATCCATCCCTCGAAAGTAAAGCGATGGTTCTGATTCCGACCGATTTGGACACGGGTGGTCACGCCAGTTTTGCGCGATTGCCGGCTTGAGCTTCGGCCGGATTTGTCGATCCTCCCCGAGTGCAGCTCATCCGAGATATCCACGCCGCGCGACGCCCAAGCTCAAGGCCCGTCGTCTCGTTCGAATTCTTTCCGCCCAAGACCGACGAAGGCGACCGGATTTTGTTTGAGAAGACCCTGCCCGCCTTGAAGGCATTGAAGCCGGACTTTTGTTCCGTCACCTACGGCGCCGGCGGCAGCACGCGCGAGAAAACGCTGGGCATCACCGAGCGCATCCAGAAGGAACACGGGCTGACCGCGATGGCGCATCTCACCTGCGTAAACGCCACGAAGGAACAGATTCGCGAGGTGGCGCTGGATGCGAAGCGCCGGGGCATCCACAACATCCTCGCGCTGCGCGGCGATCCGCCCGGCGGCGGCGAGTTCAGGAAGACGGAGGGCGGTTTCGAGTTCTCCTACGAGTTGGTGAAGTTTCTCCGCGAGCTTGGCGGATTCTCCATCGGCACCGCCGGTTTTCCCGAAGGCCACATCGCCTGCAAGGAGGGAAGGCAGGTCGACTGGCAGCGACTAAAGGCGAAGATCGATTGCGGCACGGACTTCGTGGTCACGCAACTTTTCTTTCACAACGAAGACTTCTTTGAGTTCCGCGATTACCTCGCCAAGCTCGGCGTCCGTGTTCCGATTTGTCCCGGGATTCTCCCCTTGCTCAGCGGCGCGCAAATCAAGCGCTTCACGGCGCTCTGCGGCGCAAAACTCTCACCCGGACTCGTGGCAAAACTCGACCAGTTCGGCGACGACGAGGCCGCATCCACGGCCTTTGGGATCGAATACGCCACCCGGCAGTGCGAAGAGCTGTTCCGCGCGGGCGTGGAATCCTTCCATTTCTACACGCTGAACAAGGTCCACTCGACGACGCAGATACTGAAGAACCTAGGCTGGGCTTAATCGAAGCTGGTGTCGAATCCTCCGACCATCCCGGAGGGGTCAGTCAACGGTAATTCCAATCCTTGCGGAGTTGCCGTCAATTGCACTTCCGCTTCTATCTTCCACGATGCTTCCGTCCCTGCGGCAGGACGTTTCATCGCGTGGGCATCCGAGGCTGCTCCTGCCATCCGGTGCCTGGGTTGTGTCGAGCGCGTTCGGCTCGCTCCGACGGACTTCGCCGCGGCCTTTGCGAGTTCCACGGGTTTTCTCTCCTTCTCCGCCCGTTGCTGCCAGTAAAGGAGATGGCTGAGATGAGTCTTCGTCCCCATGTGCAGCCTGGCCGCGATCCACTGTAACGTCATCGTTGTCTCAGTTCGCAATCGGCGCGCGATTCGCAGCTTCTCGGGATCGCCCTTTTGCCGAAGCTTCAGCTCAGCCTCGTTCCACAGGGCGCGGCGCAGTTCCTCATCAACGATGCGAATCGCCCGGGCTTCCGAGGCTTCGTGGATTTCCTCGCCGAAGTGGTGACTGTGAACTTCGCCTTCAATCTTCTCGAGCAGCTCGGATCGAAACCGGTCGTCCCCGACGCACCAGCCCCGTCGAAGCTGATCAAAGGTCGCGGTATCTTCGGCCCGGCGAACTTCAGTCCGTTGCTCGAATTCGGCACGGCCGGCCACATCGTCGCGCTGAATGCCGGCTTCGCCGAAGACGCGGTCCACGCGGAGCCACGCTGGACGTTCCCCGGTCAACCCGAGGTAGGACGGGAAGCTGCTCCAGCGATATTCGCGCAGCGCGGTTTCCGCGCCGACAAGCTTCGCGCGCACTGGATTCAGATGAACATAGTCGCATACCGCGCGCAAATAGCCCCCCACGCCGCTGACGAGCTGTGACTTGTAGCGTCCCGCGAACACATGCCCGGAGAATTTGTGGCGGCGGTTGAAACGGGTGGTGTAGGTGCCGAGAAACCATTTCATTCCCGCGACGAGATTCGGCTGCGGCGTCTCGACGACCAGATGGAAATGATTCGGCATGAGGCAGAAGGCATGGACGTGCCAGCCTGTCTTGACGCAGGCGTCAGCCATCGTCTGGACGAACGATTCGCGATCCGCGTCATCGCGAAAGATGTCTTCGCGCCGGTCGCCGCGGCTCATCACATGGTAAATCGCGCCGGGAAATTGGATGCGTAGCTTCCGTGCCATGCGGCGAGATTTAAGCGCCCGCCCGCTCAAGTCAATCAGTCAATACAATTGACTGACCCTGATGGATCATTCACGCGCCCGATAGAAACGATTCGTCATGCCTTGAGCCGCCGTGTCCACGTAAGGCATCCAGCTATTCGTGTAGGCGACGGTTCCGAGCACGGTCCAGTTGGTAAGATTCAACGAACCCTCGACTGTATAGGTTCGATTCGGTGCGCCGGAAAGGAACACGCGCACATGGCCATTCGAAAGCAGCTCGGGTCCGCTGAGAACCGGCTGACCGAGGATCGACAGCATCGCCTCCACGCTCGTCACTGCGGCACCGACGTTTGAAACCGTGACACGATACGCGCCAGCGTTCGCAACCTGGGCACCGGTGACCGTGAAGCTCGAATTCGTCGCCCCGGCGATGTCCATGCCGCCAAACGCCCACTGGTAGCGCAACGGAGCCGTGCCCGCCGCTCCCACCGTGAAAGTCGCATTGGCGCCCGGCTCCACCACAAGGCTCTGCGGCTGGTTTGTGATCACGGGCGGTGCCACCACCAGCAACGTCGCCGTCGCCGAGGCAATGCCGGGCGCAAAGTTGCCGGAGTTCGTGAGGATGACGCGATACGAACCGGAGTCCGCGAGCGCGAGATTGTTCAACGTGAAGACGCCCGTGCGGCTCATGGAGACGATGTTGGTGAGAATCACCACGCCGCGCCGCCACTGGAAGCCCATCGGCAACGAGCCGGTTGCCACCAGCGTGAACGTGACCGAGGAACCCACGAGGTTCGTCGAGCTTGCGAGTGGAACGATCACCGTTGGCGGAACCTTCACAATAAGGCGCGCCACACGGCTGGTGACCGATGCGATGTCGTCGGTCACCACGGCGAGGTAATCCGCCTCGTCCACGAGCTGCACGTTGGTGAATGGAAGCGTCGCCGCGGTGGCCCCCGCGATCACCACGCCCTCCTTCAACCACTGATAACGAATGGCGCCCGTGCCCGTCGCCGCCACCGTGAAGGACACGTTCGTTCCAGGACTCACAACGAGACTCGCCGGGTCGATCAAAATCTTGGGCGGGATCACCACGATGACGACCGCCCCGCCGCTGACGGCGAACCCCGCGCCGTTCCAAACCACCGCGCTGTAGCTGGCCGAATCGATGCTGGTGGCGGAAGGAATCGTCAGCGTCGAGTTCGTGGCGCCTTCGATGGGGAACCCGTTCTTGCGCCACTGATACTGCAACGGCGCCGTACCGTTCGCGACCACTGTCAGGCTCTTGCTGCCGCCGGGAATCACATCGCCGCCCGCGGGATGCGTCACTATGACCGGCGCCGTCAGCCCGCTCGCGGGCGAGTTCAAATCCGTCCCGTCGAGATATTCCTCGTAATTGCCGTGCCCGTCCGCATCGCGATCCTGCCCGGCATCGGCGGCGTTGTTCTCGCCGAGACCGTTGGCGATCTCAAACGCATCCGGCAAACCATCCTGGTCGGCATCGGCGAACGTGCTGCCGCTCACATTGGCGCGTCCCGCGGTTGCGCCAAGCGATTTCCAGTTCAACGGATCGTTGCCGAAGGCGTAGGGACGCCGGCGCTGCAACGACGCTCCGGTGCCGTCCGCCTCCGCAGGCCACGGATACGCATCGCCGAAGCTCACGCGGTCCACGACAACATACGGCACGTAACCTTGATCGGGCCCCGGACCTTGCGGCGCGTCCGGCATTTCCAGCACCAGCTCATCACCGTCGTTGGCCAGGCGACCGCTGAACGGGCCCTGGAGCGGCACGCTGGTGGCGACGCCGTACTTCGCGCGAAAGGCCGTGGTGGCGGACGGATTCGCCAGCGGATCGAAATGAACGATCAGCATGTAAGCCCGCGGCGCAATCGACATGCCCGCCGGGAAACGGAACGAAATGCCGCCGCCCAGACGCCATGTGTTCGTGGGATGCGCCGCGTCGAACAACGAGACCGTGCCGGCGCTGACGTTGTGCAGCTCCACGAACTCATGCTCCGCCAACTCGGCGTTTGTCGCGCCGTCCGCCGGATGGTACATCACCTCGTTGATCACGATGGGCCCGACTTTCACCGCGGCGTTGGCGGCGCCGGTTCCCGTGCGAAACTCCGCCACGCTCGCGGGATTGTTCACGCCGAAGCTGCGCGCCGTCAGCGCCGAAACCTCATCGCCCATGCTCGTCGGTACGCGGCCGAACGACACGCCGTTCATCTGCGGCCCGAACTGGAACACTGATCGATGGCCGGTGAGATTTCCGCCAGCATCCGCCGCGGAAAGATACACCGTGCCGCCGCGCGCCGAGCTCAAGGCGAAGCCGTTCGCGCCCGTGCCGAATTGATTTTCGTAGAACACGCGGAAGCCGCCCGCCGCCACGGTCGTTCCGTCCGCGATGCGATATTTTTTCAAATTGCGCCTGCTGTCGCTGAGGAAGAACCCGCCGATATCGGCTGTCTGGCCGGAGGCGTTGGCCAGCTCGATGGCGTCTTCGAACGGCGCGTCCGTGTGCGTGAGCACCTCGTTGATCGTCACGCCGGGCAGCGGGAGATAATTGCTTTCCGCCGGAGTCGGACTCGTGGAAAAGACGGCGATGTTTTCCGAGCCGTCGGGCAGACGGCCCGCACTGACGCCGGGCGGCAGAAGGTTCAAATCCGCCGCGTCGATCAGCGCGAGGTTCGTGCCGTAGAGCCGCAACGCATCGCCCTGCCGGCTCAGATTGAACGCCGCGTGATGACGGCCGCGGGCGGCGTCGCCCGAGGCAATGACCTTCACAAATCCGCCCGCGCCGATGAATGACAGCGGCGCCAGCTGGTGTTTGGTGATGCCCGTGAGCGAGGGATCGTCGGTGACGAACAACCCTTCGAGAGCCACCGGACTCGGCGCGGAATTGTAGATCTCAAACCAGTCGTCGCCCGAGAGCGGCTCGGGCATCCACTCGTTCAAACGCAGGGCCGTCGCCGCATCCAGGCCTGCCGCCGCGCTGTTCGCGGCCCCGGGAGTCGGCGAGGCGAGCAGGCGCCAGGCGTCACCGGCGCGCCCGATGCTCCGATCCGCGATCTGAAAACCATACTCCACCGAATCGATCCGCACGCCGGCGGCATTGAAGAGATAGACGCCACCGCTTTCCGCCGAGAGCGAGAAGCCGGAATTCATGTCCGCGCCCGCCGCGATGGACGCCGAGCGATCACTGTCGCACCAGACCCGCAGGAACCCGCCGGCTGCAATCGTCGCGCCGGCCGGGAAGACCCATTGCCCAACGCCATCGGGTGAATCGGACAAACTCATCCCAGCCAGGCTCACGGAGGAGGCCGTCGGATTCGCCAGCTCAATCCAGTCCGGGTAACCTGCCCACGGGGAGAGCGCCGACTCGTTGCGCGCGAGCATTTCGTTCAGAACCGGGCCGCTGGTGGAAACAACGTAGTTGCTCGCGCCCGGCGAGGCGCTGCCGGGGAAGCCGGTGATCGTCGCGCCGCCGTTGGGAAGTCGTCCCTGCGTGATCGCCTCGGGCTGCGCGCCGTAGTTCACCGATTCGATCAGCGTCGCCGCGCTGTCATGCAGCGAAAGGCTGCTGCCGGCGGCCGCGAGTTTGAAGTCGAGGTGGTTCGCGCCGCCATTTTCATCGGCGAACAGCTGCACGAATCCACCGGGGGCGAGGAACGACAGCGAGCGGATCTGGAAGATCGCTCCGCCGGCACCGAGATGAACACCGCGCAAGGCCACCGGAGCCGAGCTGGACCGGTTGTAAAGCTCCACCCAGTCCGGCGCGCCCGGGGCCGCGTTCGCGAGCCATTCGTTGATCGAAAGATTGGACTGCGCCCCGAGCGGCGCGGCGGCGTTCGGCGCGGACGGCGTCGGCGTGGTCAGCGCCCAGGAAGGTCCGACACGACCGACCGTGAGGTTGGGAACCTGATTGCCGAAGCTCACGGCATCGACGCGCTGCGTCTGCGTGTTGTAGAGGAAGACGTTGTCGCCCTCGCGATCCAGCGCGAAGCCGGCGTGGATTCCGGGCGTCGTGTTCGTGCTCGCGTCACACCAGACGACGAGGTGGCCGTTCGCGGGGATCGCGGTGCCGGCGGGGAACACGAACTTCCGCGCATTGCCGTCGTCGCTGAGGCTCCAGCCCTCAAGGTTCACGGCCGCCGCCGTGGTGTTTCGCAGCTCGATCCAATCCGGGAACGTGCCGGCGTTCGGGACGGCGGAAGGATTGTCCGCCGCGACTTCGTTGATCACGATCGCCGGCGCCGGAGCAGCCGGATTCGCCTGCCCGGGTGAACCGTTGCCGGAGCTCGCCCGCCAGTTCGCCGGATCGGAGTTTCCGCCTGCGACATCGATCATCTCCAGCGATGAACCGCCGCCGTCCGCCGCCGTCGGCCAGCCGGCACCGTCGCGATACGACACTGAGGTCAGCGTGCGGCCCGCCGCATCGAGCACCGCGAGGCGCTCGCCGCTGTTGGCCAGCGAGCCGGAGAAATGGCCGGCCACAATCACGCCGGGGTAACGCGCCGCGAAGGCGGCGGGATTCTCGTTGTTGACCAGCACCAGCACGGCGCCGGGGTTCAGCGTGGTGTCCGGCGCAAAGACGAACGTGACACCGTCGAGATACGCTCCGCCCAATTCCACCGGCTGATCGCCGACGTTGCTGATCTCGATGAACTCGTAGGCGTCGCCACCCACGGGGTTGTAATTGATCTCCGTGATGCGCAGCGGCGAGGCGAGTTCCGCCACCGTAAACGTGGCTTCGTTGAGCGCGCTCCAGTTCGTGCCGGAGAGAACGCGGGATTTCACGGACATCGAATTTCCCACGGACACCGGCGCGCCCGAGTAAACCTGCGCGTGAGGCGAGACCGCGCCCGAGCCGTAGAGGCGCGGGTCCGCGCCGTTGGTGGTGTAGTAGATCGTGCCGGCGGGCGCCGTGATGATGAGGTTGAAGCCCGGCGCCACGCGTCCGCCGTGCTGGTTGAACGACGGCGCCTCGACGGACGGATACCAGCCGCGAGTGCGGAACTGCGCCAGCAAACCGCTGCTGCGCGTGGAAAACTTGAAGCTCGAATGCGAGCCGGCGGTCGCCTTGTAACCCATGACCATGTCGCGCTCATCGTAGAAGGAGACATTGCGCGTGTGCGGATTGTTCTCGCGGCCGGGCCCGACATCGCCCCAGCGCGCGGACTCGCAGACGATCGCGGTGTCAATCGTCTGGAGCATCTTCATGAACATGTCCGCGGCAGGATTGCGCTCGGGATGCGCCGGGTCGTAGACAGGATTCGCGGAGTCGACGTAGAAGATGCCGTCGTTGAAGAAGTGTTTGTGAATCCGATCCGCAAGCAGGATCTTGAACTCGGCGTTCAGCAGGAGGCGATTGAGGATGGCGGTGGGGTTCGAGCCGTTGTTGTCGCCGAGGACGGTGAAGTCGCTGTCCACCATCGTGTGCTCGGAATCCCACGCATGGAACCGCCATTGGCCTCCCTTCCGGTGCGAGGCGTAGAGGTTCTTGTGATCCCAGTCGGTGTTGTTCGCCCAGAAGTTGATCAGCAGGTAGTCCACGAGGCCGGGGACATCAAGCTGGTTTTGTAGAGACTGATAATTCGCGTTGTTGGCGAGGCCGGCATTGATCGTACTCCACATCGCGGTATAGGAGGCGCTGCTTCCGTCCACCACCTGGGCGGAGTCGTGCTTGAAGACGTCGTAATCCGTGCTTTCACCGCCATAGTAAGACGCCATGAAGTTCGCGTCCGGCCGCTCGTGGATGAAATAGAGCCCCCAGTAGAGGCCGTTGAGATAGACATGCACGAACCGTCCGTGATGCGAACGGCCGCCGACGAGGTTTTGCAGGTTCGCCATGTACTGATCGCGCACGTAGAGCGCGCGCGTCCGCTGCGTGTCGTTGTTGTTGTAGTTCCAGTAATTGTTGTGGCCGCCGGCCAGGAGCAGCGTGTCGAAGCTTTCGACCGGCGAATCCTCGAAGACCTTGTACTTGAGTTTCGTGGCGCCAAACTCGCCCTGGAAGAACAGGCGCAGGCCGAGCTTGAGCGACTTCCACTTGCTGCCGCCGGTGCTCGAATCATCCGGGCTGGTCTGGCCCTGCATTTCGAGGCCGCAATCGATCTGGAATCCTTCCGATCCATCCGCCGTGATGAACTCCGCGCTCACGGGCTTCCGGAGGAACGGCTCGCGCCGGACGTAAACACCCTCTGCGGCGCTGAAGAGGTAATTCACATCGGTGACAATCGAAACGCTGGGAATCGATGTCAGGCCTTGCAACGCCAGCGCCCGGTAGTTGTTGGCCGCGTCGTTCAGAACCTGCGGGTCCATCTCGTAATCCGCCGGGTTGATGTCGTTGCAGTTGTTGAAGCCGGTGCAGGGCGAATCCCAGATCGAGGGGAAGCCCGGCTGGTTCGTGGATTGCGTCAGCACGTATTCGGGGAAGATGTAGGTATGCGTCGTCACGGAGGACGGCACCATGCCCGGGCGAAAGGCCGCCGCCCGCAGCGTCGTCGTGCCCTTGTTCGTGCGGCCGGCGACGTTGATCGGCGCCACGTAGAGCTCGCTGGAAGGCGTCGGCACCCTGCCATCCAGCGTGAAACGCACTTCCGCGCCGGGCGTCCCGGAGCTCAGCACGAGGTTGAACGGCTGGCTGAAGAAGCCGCTCTTCACCGAGGCCCGCGGCGGCAGCACGAACCCGCCGGCCGCGCTCGCATCATTGTTCGCGGCGCGCGGCGTGAGCGTCGAGAAATGCGCCAGCGTCCCGCCGGAGGTGTAGCCGTAGGACACATTCGCGCGCTGGTCGGGATACCGGATCTCGCTCGCCGCCACGCGCGGATTCCCGGGCTTGAACAATCCGAGATAGCCTTCGCCCGTCAGCGTCAGCCGGAAGCTGGTGTGGTTCGTCGCGTTGGCCGCCGTGGTCTTGCGATCCTTGCCGGACGCGAAGACGATCAGGTACTGGCCCGCGCCGAGGGTGATGTTGGGGAAAACCCATTTGGCCGGCGTCTCCGGATCATCCGTGAGCGACCATCCGCCGAGATTCACCGTCGCTGCGCCTGGGTTGCGCAACTCGATCCAATCCTGCTTCTCGCCATCCGCATCCTCCAGGCTGTTCAAATTCTCGGCGAGAAATTCGTTGATCACCACCGTGGCGGGCGCCGCCGGATCGACCGTGTAAGACCATCCCGCGCCGACGAATGAATTTGCCGCCGGGGAGACATCTCGAATGCCGTGGCCCGCGGCCCAGCTGATCGTCACCGCGCCGGAGCCGGCGGCCGGAAAGGTGAAGAGATACCGATCCGGCGCGGCGGCGGTCACGCCTGCGGCCGGAACGCCGTTGATGAGGAGATCCGAAGCGTCCACGCCCGTCACCGCCTCGTTGAACTGCACGTCGATGCGATCCAGCCCGCTGACGATTGATCCGGCGGGCGGCTCCGTGGCGGCAACCACGGGCGCGACGATGTCCGCCAGCGTGTAGGTCCACGCCGCGTTCGCCGCCAGAGGATCGAACAACCCGCCGGTGGGATCGGTGATGACGGCGTCCGCATCGAAGTTCACCACCACCAGGCCCGGCTGGGGCGGCGAAAACTGGAAGGTGACCACCGCATTGGACACGCTGCGCAACGTTGCCGGCGTGTCATTGATTTGCAGATCAGCGGCCTCGGCGCCCACGACGGGCGTGCTGAACGTCACGGCGATCTGGCTCAATGCGCTGACGGTGGAGCCCGGCGCGGGTTGGACGCTCAGGATGGTCGGGATCGCGCCCGGGGCGGAAAAGGGGGAAAGGAGCGCCGCCAGAAAGGCGGTCCCCAAAAGTAGGAGACGACTCATAAGGTTACAGGATCGTGGATTTCCACGTTTATACACGGAAATGTAACTTTGGGTAGTTTTCGTTTCAGGCTATCGACGTTTTCCGGGCGGATGATTAACGGACGCTGCTCCGTCGCGGTGCGGAAGCGCGCCGTCGCCCGATGAAACGCCAGGGCCGCGACCGGTCCCCGGTCGCAGCGGGTGGAGCGCGCGGGCATCGTGGAAGTTTGCCAGCACCGCCGTCCGTGCGACGCGCTGCGAGCCGGGACGGCTCGCGCTCCGACGTGGTGACGGCTTTCGGAAAATGGCCCTTCTCAAAAGCCGCGCCCGGGTCAATTCTCCGGGGCGATGCCTGCGCCGAAATCGCTCAAAACCATCGTGCTCGCAGTGATGGTGATTCCCATCGTCATCATCCTGCTGTCCCTTCTCCTGCCATCCCGTTACCGCGTGGAACGCAGCGTCGTCATGCGGGCCCGCCCCGAAGCCGTTTACGCCCACATCAGCATCCTCAAACACTGGCCGGACTGGACCGCCTGGACTGTCGCCCGGTATCCCGACATGAAATACACGTTCTCCGGCCCGGAATCCGGAGCCGGCGCGACCTACAGCTGGGAGGGGAAATCCTCCGGCAGTGGCGCGCTCAAGATTACGCGGGCCGATCCCCACCAGCGTCTCGACTACGAATTGAGCTTCGAGAACGGCAAACATGTCTCCACCGGCGCGATCGTGATCGAACCCCAGGGCGAATCGATCAAGGTCACCTGGTTCAACGAAGGCGGCCTCGGCTGGAACCCCGTCTCGCGCGTCTTCGGCCTGATGATGGACCGGATGATGGGCCCGGACTTCGAGGAGGGCCTGCGCAAGCTGCAGCAACGCTTCGAGAGCAAATGAACAGGCCGGTGGCAACGCCAGGTTTACCAATCCCCCGTTGCGACTTGCCCGTCGCCGCCTATAGTCAGCGCATGTTCACTCCGGCCCACAACGGCTCCCAACCGCGGCCACTCCCGTGCCTCATCACCACGCTCGTCGCGCTGTTGTTCGCCGCCATGCCCGCCCCAGCCGAAACCAGGGCGGAGAAGCCGTCCGTCATCGTGGTCGTCGGCGCCCCGGGCGAGGAAGATTACGGCCGAAACTTCGCCGAATGGGCCGGCCGCTGGGAGAAGGCCGCCAGACAAGGCGACGCCGCCTGCACCGTGATCGGCCTGGCCGGCGAAGGCTCCACCCTGGATCGCGAACGATTTCAAAAACAGCTGGCGGCAGAGCCGAAGGAGGGGGCGGAGCTCTGGCTGGTGCTCATCGGCCACGGCACCTTCGACGGCAAGGAAGCGAAGTTCAACCTGCGCAGCAACGACGTCGCCGCGACCGAACTGCTCGGCTGGCTGCAACCCTTCCGCCGGCCCGTCGCCGTGATCAACACCGCCTCGGCCAGCGCGCCCTTTCTCCAGAAGCTCTCGTCCACAAACCGCGTCGTCATCACCGCCACTCGCAGCGGCAGCGAAGTGAACTTCGCGCGCTTCGGCAATTACCTCTCTTCCGCCATCGCCAGCCCGGCCGCGGACCTCGACAAGGACGGACAGACCTCGCTGCTCGAAGCGTTTCTCATGGCCTCGCGGCAGGTGAAGGAATTTTACGACATCGAAGGCCGGCTCGCCACGGAGCACGCCTTGCTCGATGACACCGGCGACGCGCTGGGCACGCCGCCGGACTGGTTCCGCGGCGTGCGCGCCTCGAAATCCGCGAAGGACGGCGCGCCGCTCGATGGCTTCCGCGCGCATCAGTTTCACCTCGTGCGCAGCCCGGCGGAACTGAAGCTCTCGGCCGACGTGCGGGCGCGCCGCGATGAACTCGAACGCGAGATCGTCAGCTTCCGCGCCTCCAAGTCGAAGCTCTCCGAGGAGGAATACTATCAGAAGCTGGAAGTGATGCTCCTCGAACTGTCGCGCCTCTACGACTCGGCCGGGAAGAAGCCGTAGCCCGGAACGAGGCTGTTGATGGTAGGACAGGCATCCTGCCTGTCCCGGACATCGAAGAAGCGTGGTCCCGGAAAAGAGGATTCGATAAGCCAAGCCGTTTGATGTTCGCGTTGGAGAATCTCGGGACAGGCTGGAAGCGCTGTCCTACGGGCGCGGCAGATCTCGGTTCGCGATGCAACTGGTCCGGGTCAGGACTTCGGGTGCGCCGTTGTTTCCTCCTTCAGATTCGCCTCCTGCGCCGTCAGCGCAAGGAAGGTTTGCTCCAGCGCGCCGCTGGATCCGCTCTGCTGGCGCAGCTCGTCGCGATTCCCCACCGCCACCAGCCGGCCCTGATGGATGATGCCGATGCGATCCGCCATCTCCTCCGCCACGCTGAGCTGGTGCGTCGAGAGAAAGACCGTCATGCCCTGGAGCGAGCGCTCCTTCAACACGTCCTTCACCACGCGCGCGTGATGCGGATCGAGGCCGACCATCGGCTCGTCGATCACGAACACCTCCGGATCGTGCAGCAGCGCGGCGACGATCGCCACGCGCTGGCGGGTGCCGTGGGAGAGACCTTCGATGGGTTTGCGGAGGTACGATTCAAGATTGAAGCGCTGGACCAATCCGGTCGCCTTCGCTTCGAGCGTCGATTCGTCCATGCGAAACATCTGGCCGGTGAA
>JBDHQG010000475.1:0-4028 GCA_039806925.1 Limisphaerales bacterium | reverse complement strand
CGACTGTCGCGTTTCTGCGCGTCCGTCAGGTCCGCCGGTTGGAAAGTCGTCACGAGCGTTTCCAACTCACTGATGAGTTTTTCCTGTTTCAGCGCCTCGCGAACCTTCTCATTGACCTGATGGATTTCGTTCCAGCTTTGCGAGACAACCACGGTGCCATGTCCGGCCTTGAGATGTTCGAGGTAACGGGCAGTCAACTTCTCGTGCTGGTTCGCGAGGGTGCATGGCTCGACCACGCCTTGCTTGTCCAGCCGCTCAAAAGATTCGCGCAGCTTCCCGTCACGAGCCTCGATGACCGCCTGCTTGTATTGCCGGATGCGTTCGCGTTCCTTCATCGTCTTGGCGAGTTCCGGGTTTTGCCGCCGGATGTTCGTCAACTCAACCGGACGCAACCCGGCATACTTCTCCAATGCCCGCAGCGCATCCGTGGCGTCCACGGCTCCGTGCTGTCGCGTGTCGCCGGAAAGAATCACCCGGCCCTCGCGCTCTTGCACCAACTCCAACAGCGCGAGCATCTGCTTGCCGCCGATCTGCCCGGCTTCATCGACAATCACGACCGCTTGCCGAACCAAGTTCTTGCGCGCCAGAAATCCGCTGACCGTCTGCGCGCCGTTAAAACCGTCGCGCTCCAAATCCATCACCTGCTGTCGCTGCGGAGCGATGACGTGAACGGTTCGTCCGGCCTGTTCCAGACCGCGTTTGACCTCGCGCAGCGTGAAACTCTTGCCCGTGCCCGCGCCGCCGCGAAAGAGCGTCACGAAGTTGAGCGAACCCAGAATGTGTTCGACCGCCTCGCGCTGCTCGGCGTCCAACTGCGGATTGCTGGTTCGATAATCCCGGCAGAATGGATGAAAGCCGCCGATGCCTTCCTTGGCCATGCTGACCATCGCCCACTCGCGTTGCAGCGTCGCGCGCGTCGTGACCTTGCCGGGCTGCTTCTCATCGCAAATGTAGCCGCGCTGGCGCGTGGCCGTCTGTAGCTCCGTCAGACTCACGTTCTGACCGCGCGCGTGTTCGAGCGCGTGCCGCCAAAGCTCGTGCTCGTGGACGACCGAGCGCCGGTCGAACAAATGTTCCTCGGCCCACGCGACGGCTTTCTCGGCCATCTCACCGGACGCGACGCCGACGGCGGGCTGTTCAACCACCAGACCGCGCAGCGATGCCTTCTCCTCCGCCGTCAACTGGCCGTCCCACAGGCTTTGCAGGCGGGCCAGGCCGATGTCCTTGATCTTCCGCGCCCGTTCCTTGTGCGCGATGTGGTCGCGGATTTCCGCGATGTTTCCACCGGCCTTCTCCGGCTGCTGCTCCAGCAGTTCGCGTGTCTTCGCATCAATCTCCTGATGGCGCTTGGAGAACTTTTGCACGAGCGCCGGAGACACGCCTTTGATTTCAAAATCGCCACGCGGCTTGTTCTCGATGGCGTAGCCGAACTGGTGAAGCTCGCGGGCCAGCTCGTGGTAATAGACGTTCTCCACGAACTTCTGCGCCGCGAGCATGTCGTGATTCTGGAGCGCCTTCCAGCGGTTCTCCACCGGATCATGCGTCGCGTTGAAGACGATGCAATGGCTGTGCAGATGCGGATCAAGCGCGCGGGAGGTTTCGTGCCGGAACACCGCCGCCACGATCTTGCCCGTCGTGCGGTCAGCGCATTGACCCTGCTTGCGCACACGAGTCGCGGCGAAAGCTTCCAACTGGCGCAACGCCGCGCTCACCGCCCGCTCATGCGCCTCAACAATGCGCGCGTCATTACCGACCAATGCCGCAATCGACACCGACTTGGGCGGCGAGAACGTGAAGTCATAAAACACCCGGCGGTTGGCGTGCTCGCGTTCCTTCCCGTCCGTCCCGACTTCCGTGCGCGTCGTCATCTGCCGCTGCGTCAATCGTTCGCCGGTTTGCGGATGCTGGTTCTCACACAACCGCAGGAATTCCTCAGCGCGGGTGACACCCGACAAGCCAAGCTCCTCCGCCCCTTTGCCAATCCATTGCCCGGCGACACGCTGGCCTTCGGAATAGTAATCGCCCACGCACAAGTGCTCCTCGAAGTAGCCCCTGGCGTCGTCGAGGCTGTATTGGGCTTTCGCGCCAAGCATGAGACGAAGATACGATCAGGACGAGAAAGCCGGTTAACGAGCCGTGGGCGAGTTAAAGCCAGTTATGCTCGATGGTGCGGCCCGGCTCGTAGCAGGAGCAAATACTTCTCAGCAGCCATTGCGCTTGTGCGCGCCGTTGGAACCGCCGCTCGTGGCCGACCGCGCCTTGCGGGTGGCGCTCGCCTTGGCGGCATTCTTTTCGCGCCAGTGCTCGTAGAGCACGTCGCAAATCCGCCCCATCTTCTCGCGGTCCCCGGCCAGTTCGAGCACTTCGACGGGCCAGAAAAACTTCATCGTGCCGGGCTCAGGGTGTCCCAGCGGCGTGAGCAAGCCCTTGGCGATGAGCACGGGAATGTGGTGCTCGCCGCAGTTGAGCAATGCCGCCGTCTGCCGGGAATCCAGTCGTCCCTGGAGCCGCCGCACGTTGAGCAGGTCGCGCACGTTCGCCGGCACCAGCACCAGATCGGGGACGCTTTTTGTTTGTCCACGGGATTGCGATACCGTCACCCGCTCGTTGATGGGAACATTCATGCTTCACTCCTTCGATTCACAGGACGCAACGTCACGACACCACAGCCATTCATGCCGCGCAGACTGACAGAGCGCAATGAACCGCGTGTGTAAGTTTGACACCGAGTATCGATCTGGTTGCGCTGGCCGGTCATCACGGTTCGCAGCCTATCCGAACCCGGCGCGGCGAAGATGTATGTGATACACAAAATGGAAGCCGGGGCGGGAAGCCAAAGCAGCGTTGGTTCCTTGGAGGAAACTGCGGACATGGCATTATCGTCATCCGTTCAGCAAACCACCTTTGACCTCGCGCAAGGTGCCCGTTGGGCACTTTCTGTTTTGGATTCGCTCGACGCTACATCCACCGAACAGAACTGCCCCACGGAACTTGCCTCCCCAACTCAAACACAGCATCGTGTCCCCGATGAAAGCGATGTCTTTCAGCGAAATGAAACGGCGGAAAGCGCAGCGGCGGATGGCGCTGGCACGGCAGGCCCGTCGCAGTCCACAGGCCGCCGCCGCCATCCAGCGGCGCGTTTCATTGGCTGGCAGCGTGAAGTGGCGCATCACCAATTTGAACGAGGTCGTTCGCGCCATTGCCAGGTGGGCATGAGCGGCGGGCATTCCATTTCGTCCATCGCCCGCGACTGGTCACAGAGGATCGACAACCGCGCTTCATTCCAAGAGGAACGTCGTCATTGGCTAAAACTGTCCTCTGGACCTGGCGATCATCTCCCGCACGGCTTGATCCCCGGTCACATCGGCGAGTTCACCTCCGCGCGAACGGCGCAGGGGCAGGCCGTTTCCCGCCGTGAGGATCGCCCCGGCGTTGCCCTGACCCGCTGCGGTCGAGAGCGAAGTCAGCAGGCCGGCCACCCCCGCCGCGCCCGCCGTGGCCAGCGGAAGCCCGGATGGTGCCATCTGCGCCGCTGCCCGCGCCGTGGTGTCGGCGGTTTGCACGAAACTGCCGACCGCCCCGCCGATGAGTTCACCGCCCGCCAGCGCGCCATAAGCAAAGACCTTCTGGATGACGAGCGGCGCGGCCACGGTGCTGAACACGATCCAGAACGCGAGCACGGCGACACCCAGCGACGATTGCAACCGATAGAACGTGGCGGTGGGGTCGATGAACTTGAGCGAGGGATCGGTCATGAAGTCCAGAATCCCCTGCGTGATGAGCGCGGCCACAGCCCAACCGAGCGGCCATAGCAGCACGCCCGCGAGGTGCGTGAGGTAACGATTGCCAATGTCGCGGAGCGGACGCACCGCCATGAAGCCAATCATCAAAGGCGAGAGCGCGTAGCTGGTGAACAGGATGAACTTCTGGATAATGTAGGCCCAAAAGAGCAGCAACGAGGCGAACTGTCCGACGAGCCAGAGAATCCCCGACACCAGCACCTCGACGGTGAAGCCGTTGAGATCGCC
>JBDHQG010000474.1:0-4032 GCA_039806925.1 Limisphaerales bacterium | reverse complement strand
GCCCGCAATCCAACGGCCGGGAAACTCGGCGACCACCGAGCCGTTGGAAACCTCGCGCAGCGAAAGCAGGGGGCGCCCTTGCGGGGTGTCATTCAAAGTCAGCAGCCGTGTTCCGCCCCGTGAAAACTGCGGCTGCCAGTAATCGCGGCAGGGCATTGAATTTCCATCGGCGGCGGCGGGTTGCGCCGGCCAGCGGCGCAACGTCATGTCCTTGCTGGCGGTGAGCAGGCTCCTGCCATCGGGGTTCCACGCGACGTCCCACACTTCATCATCGTGGCCGTCCATGACGGTTGATTTGTCCGGCGATTCCAAATCGCGAATCTGCACCGTGCGATCCGATCCCGTGGTCACCACGCTCCTGTCATCCGGCGAGAAGGCGATGCTCCAGATCTTGAACTGATGGCCGCCGAGGACGAGGGGAGACGAAAGATCCCCGTGAAGATTCCACACCCGCGCGCCCATGTTGAAGCCGGCGGCGGCGAGTTTCTGCCCGTCGTGCGAGAACTGCATCACCCAAGGCGAATCCGTCGTCGCGATGCGCCTGGATTCGCCGGTCGCCAGGTTCCATAGAAAGATGTCCCGCCGTTCGCCGCCGCCCGCCAGCCACTGGCCGTCCGCCGAGAGCGCCACGCGGCGGACGGGCGCGTTCGTTTCAAACAAAACCCGCCGGGTCCGCCAGTCCCAAACCTTCACGCCGCGCCCGGCCTTGAAGAAGCGGAACGGCGGAGACATCGATGCCGCCAGACGCGAGCCATCGCCCGACAACGCGGCGTTCTGGCCGTCGAAGGAAATATCCGTCGCTTCCCCGTCCGCCGTCCAAAAGCGCACCTTCCCGTCGCCGCCGGCGCTGACGATATGCCGCCCATCGGGCGTGCAGGCGACGGACCAGACGATATTCCCGTGCGCCTTGCGATTGGCGATTGCGGTGCCGGCGGCCAGATCCCAGAAGAGAAGCGTGGCGTCCATCCCGCCGGAGACCGCCCGCCGTCCGTCAGGAGAAATGGCCGCGCAGGTGACGGTGGCGGTGTGGCCGGTGAGCACCGATTGATGCCGCCCCCGGCAGAGTTCATTCAGGAGATGCCATTCGAAGCCGCGCAGGTCCGGCGCGCCACCGTCCGGGATTTGCGCGGCAAGCACGCGGCGGGCGAGCCCGAGGTCGTGGCCCGCGAGCGCCTGCGAGGCGACTTGCAGGTCAGCCGCGTATGTTTCGATCTCCCGGTGGGCGGCATGTTCCTCGGCGCGGCGCCATTGGACGGTGATTCCGGTCACGCCGACGACGATCGTCATGAGCAGGGCGGCCAGCGCGAGCGCGAGCGCCGGGCGACGCCGGCACCAGCGCGCCGCGTGCGCGATCCCCGAAACGGGCCGGGCCTGCACGGGCTCCCCGCGCAGCCAGCGTTCCAGTTCCTCCGCGAGGGCCTCGGCGGACGAATAGCGCCGCAGCGGATCCTTGCTCAGGCACTTCAGACAAACGGTGCGGAGATCAGGATTCGTGAGCGGCGCGGCATCAGGCTCGTCCTCGACGATTTTTTTCAGGAGGCCCGGGACATTGCCCGCGACGAACGGCGGAACGCCGGCGAGCAGCTCGTAAAGAACGGCGCCGAGGGCGTAAATGTCCGCCGCGGTGGTCAGGTTCCTGGTGTCGCCGGCAGCCTGCTCGGGCGACATGTAGGCCGGGCTGCCGATCACATCCGTGCTCAGCGTCAGGCTGCTGTCGCGGTTCTCGAACTTGGCGAGGCCGAAGTCGGAAACATGCGGGCGCCCGCCGGAATCGATCAGGATGTTGTGCGGCTTGAGATCGCGGTGCTGGATGCCGCGCTGGTGGGCGTAATGAACCGCGCGCGCGATCTGGGCCACGAGGGCGACGTGAGGCGTGACGCGCGATGCGGCGTCCTCCTGGTGCGCGCCCTGGATTGCATCCGCAAGGCTGCCGCGCTCGGCCAGCTTCATCGTGAAGTAGGGCTGGCCATGACTCGCCCCCACTTCGTAAACGGGAAGAATGTTCGGATGGTCCAGCGCGGCGACGGCCTCCGCCTCCTGGTGGAATCGTTGCAACTGCGCCGGCGACGACAGGCGCGACGGGTGCAGCATCTTGAGGGCGACGGTGCGGTTCAGGCTGAGATGCCGCGCCTCGTAAACGACGCCCATGCCGCCACGGCCCTGCTCGCGCACGAGTTCGTAATCGCCGAACAGCCGGTTTGTGGGTTCGGGATTTTCAGGGGCTGGAGGGTGATCCGTCGCGATGTCGCTCAGGGTGAAGCGCAGCATGCACCGGGGGCAAAGTCCACGAATCGTGCCGGGCATGGGATGGCGGCATGACGGGCACACTGTCGATTTCACGGACATGAGCGATGTCTCAGCGGTGACGCGGGGCGGAAATGCCACTGCGGCCGGGCTACGGCCGCACCAGCCGGAAGAACGAGAATTCGGCCATCAAGGCATCCGGGACGCGCACCACGTTGAAGTTGCCCTCAATGATGTAGGGTCCGTCGAGGCGAATCCATCCTGAAGCGGGCTCAAAATCGGCCGCGGCTTCGAGCACGAAGTTGCGGGCGGCCTTGTCCCAGAAGATGACGATTTCTCCGGGCGCACGGTGGATGTAGAGGACGGGCGGCGTGTAGCCGACACGAATCGAGCCGGCGATGTCGATGAGATCTCCGGGCGTCGTGGGCAGGCGAACCGGACTGCCGGCGCACGCGCAGGTGCCGTCATCAATGGGGATGATCCAAAGTCCGTTCTGCCCGCGGATGGAGCCGGCGCCGATGAGGGCATCGCCCGCCGGCGACCAGATCGCACCGAACGGAAATCCGTTCGTGGCGTCGGTGAAACCGGTGATCCGGCCCAGGCCGGAGCCATCCGCCCGCATCGTGTAGAGGTTCTGCCCAAGACCCGTCGCCGGCCGGACATCGGCAAAGGAAAGGCGCGCGCCATCCGGCGACCACTCCGGCCACGCCGGCCCGGCGACGCTGATGGGGTAACGCGTGCGCGCCGTGCCCGGGGCATCCGACTGGTAAAGGCCGCGCATCGGCGCCGTGTTCAGGTTGTGATACGCGAGCCGGCCGTCGAAGGGATTCACGACCGGAGCATCATCAAAGCAATCGTTGGCCATCGGGAAATCCGTCACCACGCCGGCGAGATCGATCCGCTGGATGGCGCATTCGTAGTCGAACACGAGCCCGGAGCTGTCGTTCAGCCAGTCGTAGTGGACGATGAAGTTCGGGTTCACGAACAGGCGGCGCTCTTCGCCGGAGGCGAGATCGCGCAGCCACAGGTTGCCGAGCGATAGAAACGGCGCGCCCTCGCGCGTGAAGGCGAGCCAGCGTCCGTCGGGCGAGACGCGCGGGCGCGTTCCCTCGGTGACGAAGCGATCACCAGTGCCATCCAGGTCGATGGCCCACACGCTGCCGGTGGTTCCGGACTGGCGTCCGTAGAACAGCGTTCCCGCCGCGGAGAGCTGGAACGGCCCGCCATTCGTTCCGCCGGTCTGGTTGTTGGTGCCGCCGCTGGCGTTGTTGGTGTTCAGCAAGGGCGGGAGCGTGCCGCCGGAAATGGTGTAGGCCGCGTATTGGATGGCGCCGCGCTCGCCGCCGATGGTCTGGCCGTAATAGGCGATGGTCACGTCGTTGCTCAGGCGAACCGGCGCGAGATATTCAGTCCACGCCGCCGCGCCGTTCAGGCGATAGTATGCGGTGTCAAACGGGTTGGCCTTGATCAGCGAAACATCAATCGCCGCCGAGTACGCGCCAGGTTTCGGCGAGAGGGTGATGCGCGAGGCGTCGGCGGCGCGCGGGGGCGAGTAGCTGAAGAGCGAGATCGCCGGATGATACTGGTTGGCGAGGCCGAAGATGGCGCCGGAGGGCGGCGCGCCGAGCGTGTTCGTGACGGCGTTGCCGAGGCCGCCGCCCGCGCCTTGATCGTTCTCCGTCCGCACGCGCACGGTGCCGGGCAGGCCGTTCACCGCCGTCGTCCAATCGCCGCCGCCCAGGGATGCGATGAAGCCCGGCTGCGGGTTGACGAAGGGTTCCGCGCCGA
>JBDHQG010000473.1:0-4033 GCA_039806925.1 Limisphaerales bacterium | reverse complement strand
GCGCGTCCGCCCGCGCGAACTTCAGCGGGAACACGCGGATCTCGCTCACGCGCGCCACCTGTTCCGTATCCAGCTTCTTCACCAGCTCGCCGATGCGCTTCGCGTCCGTCTCGCCGCAGGACACCACGATGGCGTTGATGCGCTCGTCCGCGTTCACCTGCACCGGCACCACCGAGCCCGGCGTGTTTTCCCGGAAGAGCGATTGCACCGTCGTCGCCACCCGGCGCGCGTCCGCCTTCGCCAGCGGGAAGACATGGATGCTCAAGCCGCGGTCCGTCGCATCCGCGTCGAGCTGGTCGATCAAGCTCTCCACCGTGCTCATGTCATCCGCCGACGCGCCCACCAGCAGCGCGTTCACCCACGGGTCCGCCATGATGGTGATGGGATCGTTCGGCTCGCCCTTCACCTTCGGCGGGCGGTTCGCGAAGATCGGCTGCAACGTCTGCTGCAGCTTCTGCGCCGTCGCCTTCTTCAGCGCGAACACGCGAAAGTTCAGCCGGTGGAACGTGCTGTCGCCGTCGAGCTGCGGCATCAGGCGCTCCACCACGTCGAAGGCTTCCTTCGTGCCAGTCACGATGATCGAGTTGATGCGGTCATCCGCCAGCACGCTCACCGGAATGCTCCGCTCGTTCGCGTTCACCGCCACGGAATCCGCCGTGCGCTTGGCGCGGAAAAACTGCTCCAGCGTCGTCGCCAGCGTGCTCGCCTTCGCGTTCTTCAACGTGTAGACGCGCATGTTGGTCGCGTCCGAAAAATCCTTCGTGTCCACCTTTTCGATGACCGACTTCACCACCATGAGATTCTCCGGGCTCGCGCTGACGAAGAGCGTGTTGCTTCGCGGGTCCACGCTGATCGCAAGCGCGTCGCGGCCCGACGCCGCGCGCCCTGCGCCACCGCCCAGCGGCTGGCCGGGATGATAGAGACCCTGGCGCACCAGGCTGTTCAACATCGTCGCCACCCGCTGCGCGTCGGCGAACTGCAGCGTGAACGTCTGCAACATGCCGCCCTCGATCGTCGGCTCCAGGTCGAGCTTGGCGACGAGTCCCTGAATCAGCTCCAGGTTCTCCTTGCTTGCCGAGATGATCAACGCGTTGTTCAGCGGGTCCGGCTGCACCTCGATCTGTTCGCTCGGCAGGGCCGGCTGTCCCGGCAGCGCCTGCGCCTGCAAACGTGCCGCAAAGATCGTCTTCAATACCGACGCCACCCGCGCCGAATCGTTCTTCTTCAGCGGCAGCACGGTCAACGTCAGCGACGGATTCTCCGGCTTCGTGTCGAGGCGCTTGAGCAGGTCATCAATGGTCGCGTTGTCCTCCTGATTCGCCGTCACGATGAGGCTGTTGCTGCGCGGGTCCGCCAAAATGATCGGCCGCATCTGACCGACGTCCGCCGCGCGCTGCGATGCGTAGCGCTGCGTGAAGAGCGTGGTCAACGTCGCCGCAATCACGCGCGAATCCGCGTTTGTCAGCGCGATCAAACGAATGCGTCCGCTCAACGCCGGCGACGCCTTGTCGAGCTGCTTGGCGAGCGACTCGACCATGTCGAAGCTTTCGCGCCCGCCCGCGACGAGCAGCGCGTTGCTCCGCTGGTCGGCGAGAATCGTCACCTTGAGCGTGTCCGCGGTGCCTTGATTCAAGCTGGCACGCTGCGTCACGCGCGCGTCCATCAAACGCTGCACGCTCGCCGCGACCACCGTCGCATCCGCGTTGTCGAGCGGGATGATGCGGATATCGCGCAATTCAAACGCCATCTTCTGGTCGAGCTGCGCCAGCAGGCCTTCGATAACCCCGAAGCTCTTGCTGTTGCCCGCGACCACGAGCTCGCTTGTACGGGCATCAACCGAAATCACCGGCCGGTCCTCGACGCGAATCGCTGTTGCCGCGCGCGGGCTGGTGTAGATGTCATTGAGAATTTTTTGAATGGCCGCCGGGTCCGCGTGAGTCAGCGGGTAGATGCGCACCGTCTCCAGGCCGCTCGCCGCCGGAATGTCGAGCTGATCGATCACGTCGCCGATGAGCGGCAGCATGTCCGACCGCGCCGCCACCACGAGGATGTTCGCGAGGTCGTCCGCCTGAATCGTCAGCGTCGTGCGCGTCTTCGGCGCGGCGGTCAGGTTCGTCACGCCGCCTTCCTTGAACGTCTTCAATCGCGACA
Organism: Limisphaerales bacterium; assembly: GCA_039806925.1. Classification (GTDB taxonomy): domain Bacteria; phylum Verrucomicrobiota; class Verrucomicrobiia; order Limisphaerales; family JADJPG01; genus JADJPG01. The sequence goes on along the minus strand of JBDHQG010000473.1, from coordinate 1,882 downwards.
CCTGCGTGCTGAGCCCTTCCGTCCCCGGCACCGACGGTCCTTCCGTGAACACGCTTTGCAGCAGCGGCACCATCTTCGTCGCGCTCGCGTGCTTGAGACGGAACAGTTTCACCTCGGTGACGAAACCATTCAGCGACTTGTCCATGTCGGCCACGAGCTGCATCGCGAGATTCATCGTCTCGATCTGGCCGCTGAGAATCACCGTGTTCGCGCGCGCATCGATGGCGACGTTCAACGGATTCACCAGCGCCTTGCCTTGTGGTCCGGAAGGCTGGGCGTTCGGCCCGGTCGGTCCTGCGGCGAGCTGCTTGCCCTGGGTGAAGATCGTGTTCAGCGTCTGCGCCACCGTGTTCGCGTCGGCGAACTTCAGCGGCATCAGCTTGATCACCACGTCCTCCGTCACCGGCACCGTGTCCATCATCGCCACCACCGCGCCGAGCGCCTTCAAGTTGTCCCCCGTGGACGAAATGATCAGCCGGTTCGCCCCGCCCTGCCCCGCCACCGGGTCGGCGGAAATCTTGATCGGCTTGCTCAAATCCAGCAGCACGCTCTGGCCGGCCTCGTTCTGAATCTTCAGCCGCCGCACCTGCTCCTGCAGTTCGCGCGCCTCGGCCGTTGCTTCGCCCTGGCCGACCGGTCGCAGGATGCCCTGTAACACACCCGCGAGCTGCGCCGCGTTCGCCTTCTTCAAGCTCACCACCAGCACGTCCGCCTCGGTGAACTGGCTGGGCGTATCGAGCTGGCGGATCATCTTCTCCACCTGCGTCAGCACCGTGTCACGTCCCACGACCAGCAAGCCACGCGACCGCGCATCGATGGACACCGACAGCGGCTCGCCGGGACGCGTCACGCTGAGCTGCGTGACCATCTGCTGAACGAGCGGAAGAACTTTCTCCGGCGGCGCATTTGTCAACGGCACCACGCGGAACTCGACCTGCGTCACCTGCCCCGCGGCGTCGAGCTGGTTGATCAACGTTTCAAGCAACGGAAAATCCGTCGGCCTCGCCCGCACGATGATGCTGCGCGTGCGCGGCTCGGCAACGACGGTAATCTTCGGCTGTTGCACTTGCATCTGCGGTGGCTGGCCGGGCTGGCGCTGCACCGGCACCGGTTCCTGACGCAGCAAGTCCGTCAACGTCCGTGCCGCGACGACCGGGTCCGCGTCCTTCAGCGGGAACAGCCGGAACTCCGATTCGTTGCCCCAGAAGTTGAACGACAGGTCGGTGATGATCCGATCGAGGTGATCCAGCTCCTGCGCCGGGCCGGAAAGAATCAGGGCGTTCGCCACCTTGTCCACGGAGATGACCACTTCCTGGACCGCGTTCGTGTCCGGCGTCGTCTGCGCGCCCGGCTGGGCCGGAGTCGCGGCGGGCGCCGTCGCCGGCGCCGGCGTGGTTGCCGGTTGATTTTGTTGCTGACCCTGCGGAGCCACCGCCCCACCGGGAACACCCGGAGCCGCCGCCTTCGGAACCGTGCTCTTCTCCACCACGCGCACCTGGCCGCTGCCCATCTGCGGGTAAATGTTTTGCAGCATCTTCGCCATCTGCTCGGCGGCGACGCGCTCCAGCGGACGCAGGCGCACCTGCATGCTGGTGTCCTTGCTCGAATCGTCGAGGCGGTTGATCAGATCCTGAATCTGCGCGAGATCGCCGCGCCGCGCGATGACCGTCACCGAGTTGTTCAAAGGGTCCGCCTCGATGACCGGCTTCTCCTTGGAATCCCGCCCGTCGAACACCGCCTCGACCTTCGACACCACGTCATACGCCTTCGCCTTGCGCAGCCAGATGAACTGCACGTCGCGGTCGCTGCGTTCCGGCTGCTTGTCGAGCGTCGGCAGGATTTTTTCCACCACCGCGAAATGCGCCGGCGTGCCGGCGATGAT
>JBDHQG010000472.1:0-4046 GCA_039806925.1 Limisphaerales bacterium | reverse complement strand
ACGGGCTTTTGCGCCTGTGGACGCAGGTTGCCACGCCGTTCTGGAATCACAGCGGTTTTCGTCACGCGGCGGCGGAGACGCTGGCGAGGAAACCGGAGGCGTTCGGCGCGGACCCGCGGCCCTGGCAGTTTCTGCAACTGCGCGAGGAATCGGCCGCCCCCCCGTCGGTGGACAAGGAGTTCGCGATGTTCCGCGCGATGGAGCGCGAGCGCACCGACAGCATGATGCGGCGTGCGAAGACGCTGAAGGTGGTCGCGTTCTTCGTCGTGCTGGCCGTCATTGTCATCTTCGCGATCGGGATGTTTGCCTGGATGAAGACGCGCGGCCAGGCGGCACCGTGACACTGTATTACTGACCTTCCCTTGAAAAAGCCGATTCGCCCCGAGATTCCGCGCAAGACGATCTATCGTCTCTCGATTTACCTGCGCTGCCTGCAGCGGCTGAAGGGCAATGCCATCCGCACGGTTTCCAGCGATGCGCTGGCAAAGGCCGCCGGCGTGAAGCCGACGCAGCTGCGCAAGGATCTGACCTACTTCGGCCAGTTCGGCACGCGCGGGCTTGGCTACGATGTCGAGCAGCTGGCGGCGATGATTTCGGATCTGCTCGGCACCAAGCGCCTGCAGCCCGTCGTGCTGATCGGCGTCGGCAATCTCGGCCTGGCGCTGCTCTCGTATCGCGGCTTCGAGCAGGAAGGGTTTGAGATTGTGGCCGCGTTTGACATCCGCGCGGACCGGCTGAGGGTCAGGAACGCGAAACAGCCGCTGCATCCGATGGAACGGCTGGAGGAAGTCGTGCGCGAGCGCGCGGTGCGGATGGCGATTCTCACGGTGCCGGCGACCGCCGCCCAGGAGGTGACCAATCGCCTCGTCGCCTGCGGCATTGCCGGCATCCTCAACTTTTCGCCCATCGTGCTGCAGGTGCCTGAAGAGGTGACCGTGAACAACGTCAACCTCGCCATCGAGCTCGAAAACCTCAGCTACTTCATCCAGGACTGAGCTGGAACGAAGCGGTGGAACATCGCAGCTGAGGTCTGGCGCACCGTAAGACAGGCTTCCAGCCTGTCCCGAAATTTTCCAACGCGGACACCAAGTGGTCTGCTTCATTGAAAATTGTTTCGCGGGTCATGTCGCTTTGCAGTTCGGGTCAGGCAAGATGCTGATCTGCTTTCATCCGCATTGTTCCGCCTTGGAGCCTGTCTGAAATCCTAAGTAAAGCTGCGGTTTAGCGGCGGGTTCCACCCAGGAACTTATCCGGAACGATCAGTGGAATGAGGGGGGAGCACAGCCGCCCCGGCTGTGGTTCGGCGCGCCCTCGCGCCGAACCCGAACGCTCCGCCACACGCCAAACCGTTTGCTCACCGCGCGCTCGATGCGGGCCGCGAGGGCGCGGCCCGCTGCGCCCGAGGCGGGCGCGCTCCCCATTCCAACTGCATCGTTCCGGCTTAATCGGATGGTTCCGCTGTGACGGTTATTTGGGCGGGCGCAGGCGGGTCAGCGCTTCTTGAAAATCTACAGGCCACGGCGCGGTGAGGGTTTTCTTGCGTCCGGTGCGTGGATGGGTGAAGGCCAGTTTGTGCGCGTGAAGCAGGACGCGCGGTGGGACGTATCCCGTGAGGTCGAACAACTTCTTCGTTGGTTTCGCGCCGTAGGTGTCGTCGCCGGCGACGGGGAAGCCGATGTGCTGGAAGTGAACGCGGATCTGGTGCGTGCGCCCGGTGTGAATCTCCGCCTCGACGAGGGTGGAATACAGCAGCCGTTCCGCGACGCGGTAGCTGGTGTGCGCGTCGCGTCCATCGCCCGTGCTCACGGCCATGCGCTTGCGGTGCGACGGATGACGCGCGATGGCGGCGTGGATTTCGCCGGCGGCACGCGGCAGTTCGCCACAGAGGATGGCGAGGTAAATCTTTTCGGTGGTGCGTTCGGCGAATTGTTCGCTCAGCGCGATGTGCGTGGCGTCGTTCTTGGCGACGACGAGGCAGCCGCTGGTTTCCTTGTCGAGCCGGTGAACGATGCCGGGACGTTCCACGCCGCCGATGCCGCTGAGCTGGCCTTTGCAGTGGTGGAGGAGGGCGTTGACGAGGGTGTGTTCCTCGTTGCCGGCGGCGGGATGCACGACGATGCCGGGGGCTTTGTTCAGCACGAGCAGATCCTTGTCCTCGAAGAGCACGTCGAGCGGGATGTCCTCGGGCTGGGCCTCGGCGGGGCGCGCCTCGGGCCAGTGGACGGTCACCACTTCGCCGAGGCGCGGGGGGTGGGTGGGCTTGACGGGCTGGCCGTTGATCTGAATGTGGCCTTCCTCGATCAGGCGCTGGATGGTGCCGCGCGAGACGGCGGGAAAGATCGTCGTGAGGAACTTGTCGAGCCGCCCGCCGGGAAGGGAGCGTTCGATGGTGAACGTTTCAGAGCGCCCGGACATGAGGTTCGATTCGCACGCGAAGTCTAGCCTTTCGCATCCCGCGCCGGCACCGGCGCGGAATCGCCCTGCCAGGAAAGGAGGAAGAGCAGCCCGACTCCGACGCAGATGGCGCTGTCGGCGATGTTGAAGGCGGGGAAGCCCGCGGTCTGGCCGTCGCGCCGGATGACGTAGAAATAGATGAAGTCGACGACGTGCTGGCGGCTGGGCAGCAGGCGATCGATCAAGTTTCCGATAATGCCTCCGAACAGCAACCCAAGTGAAACCTGTCCGCCGACAGTGTGGATGTTGAAGTGGTGCCGGGCAAGGAAGAGCACGATGAGGGCGACGAAGGCGACCACGGCGAGGGCGCCGTTGTTGCCGGTGAACATGCTCCAGGCCGCGCCGGTATTGCCCCAGTGGACGAACTTGAAGAAGCCGTGGATGACCTCGCGTTCCTCGGCGAACCCGAGATAGCGGAGCACCAGCAGCTTCGTCAGTTGATCGAAGAAGAGGATGGCGAGCGCGAGGTTCAGGATGCGCCAGTTGCGGTTCTTGTTCATGCGGACAATCGGCAGGGTGTTTAGAGATCCAAGGGCCAAAAGACAAACCAATTCCCGCCGGTCGCGCCTGTGCGGTTTGCCCTGTTCATCCGGCGGCGCGCTGGATAGCTTCGCGCCCAGTTACACCGGATGCTTATGAAACGAACGGCTGCTCTCGTGGTTCTCGCGTTGGGATTGTCTGTCACGGCGCGGGCGGACCGGAAGGATCGCGCGCTGGACATTTACTGGGTGGATGTGGAGGGCGGTGGCGCGACGCTCATCGTCACGCCGGATGGCGAATCGGTGCTCATCGATTCCGGGAATCCCGGCGTCCGCGATTCGAGCCGCATCTTCAAGACCGCATCCCAGATCGCGGGCCTCAAGAAGATTGATCACTACGTCACCACGCATTTTCACACGGATCATTTCGGCGGCGCGGCGGAACTGTCGGCGTTGATCCCCATCGGGCAGGTGTACGACAACGGTATTCCCGGGCGGGATCCCGATGGCAACCGCAACGACACGCGCTGGCCGCTGTTGATCCGGCCGTATCGCGAGTTCAAGGCGGAAGGGCGCACCGTCCTGACGCCCGGTGCCGAGGTGAAGCTGCGGCAGGCGGACGGCGCGCCAAGGCTCTCGCTGCGCTGCGTGGCGGCGAAGCAAAAGTTCATCGATGCTCCCGCGGATGCGAAGAAGGGCGCGGAGTGCGACAGCGGAACGGCGAAGGAGAAGGACACATCGGACAACGCGAACAGCATCGCCGTGGTGCTGGAGTTCGGCGGGTTCCGGTTCTTCGACGGCGGCGACCTGACATGGAACATCGAGGCCGGGCTGGTCTGCCCGGTGAATCGCGTCGGCCAGGTGGACGTGTTTCAGGTGAACCATCACGGGCTCGACGTGAGCAACAACCCGCTCCTCGTTCACAGCCTCGCGCCGACGGTTTCGGTGATGAACAACGGCCCGCGCAAGGGAACGGCTAAATCCACGGTGGACGCGCTGAAGTCCTCGCCCTGCATCCAGGCGATGTATCAGGCCCACAAAACGTGCGGGCCGATGACATCAACAACACGGCGGATGAATTCATCGCGAACCTCCCGGAGAAATGCGAAGGGC
>JBDHQG010000471.1:0-4060 GCA_039806925.1 Limisphaerales bacterium | reverse complement strand
CGTGTACCTGCCGCGCGACCGGTACAACACCGATGTCCGCCAGCGCATGGACAGCCTCCTGCGCGAGGCTGAACTCGCCTCGTTCCGTTACCCGGCGGGCGGCCCGACGGCGCCCGCCGAAGCCGCCAAAAAGATTCAGGTTCCCCGCGAGTTCGACCTCAGCCTCGTCGCCGCCGAGCCGTTCATCGTGAAGCCCATCGCCATCGACTGGGATGCGCGCGGCCGCATGTGGGTTGCCATCACCCCTGAGTATCCCGCCAAGCAGGATCGCTCCGCCGGCAAAGATTCCATCTTGATCCTCGAAGACTCCAACAACGACGGCGTCATGGACCGGAAGACGGTCTTCGCCGACGGCCTCGTGCTTCCCACCAGCTTCGTCTTCCACCGCGACGGCATCATCGTTTCGCAAGCGCCGCAAATCCTCTACCTGCGCGACACCAACGGCGACGGCCGCGCCGATCGCCGCGAAGTGCTCTTCTCCGGCTTCGGCACCTACGACACGCACGCCGTGATCAACAACCTGCGCCGGGGTCTCGACGGCTGGATTTACGGCTGCCAGGGCTACAGCGGCTCGCAATCGACCAACATCGTGAACAGCCGCGGCCAGCGCTTTGGGAAAATCGGCAACGGCATCTTCCGCTTCAAGCCGGACGCCAGCGCCATGGAACAAGTCGCCTCCTACAACGGCAACTCCTGGGGCCTCGATTTCAGCGAGGAAGGCGAGCTCTTCTACTCGATGGCCAATGGCCCGCACATCAACCACGTCGTCATGCCCGAGCGCTATCTCGCCCGCGGCAAGCTCGGCAACGCCACCAGCACGAAATCCATCGAAGACCACCAGAAGGTCAACCCCATCTTCGGCGACCCGCGTCACGAATACGTCCAGGTCGCCCCCGTCGGCGTCTTCACCGGCGCCTCCGGCTGCACCGTTTACAGCGGCGGCGCGTGGCCGGAGAAATACAACGGCAGCGCCTTCGTCTGCGAGCCGACCGTCCACATCGTCCACGAGGACATCATCACCCGCGGCGAAAACCCGACCTTCGACGCCACCCGCCGCGACGACGTCGAGTTCATCGCCGGCAACGATCTCTGGTTCCGGCCCGTCCACACGCGCATCGGGCCCGACGGCGCGATGTACCTGCTCGATTTCTACAACCAGGCGATCTCGCACAATGACATTCGCGGCGTCGCCCACGGCATGGGCAACGCCGCCGTGCGCCCGGATCGCGACCACGAGCACGGCCGCCTCTGGCGCATCCAGCACAAGCAGGCGCGCAGGAATCCGTTCCCCAACCTCGCCACCGCCACCTCGCTCGAACTCGCCGGCGCGCTCTCCCACCCCAACGCCTGGGTCCGCCTCACCGCGCAACGGATCCTCTCCGAGCGCAACGACCGCAGCGCCATCCCCGCCCTCAACAGCCTGCTGACCAACCGCGTCACCTACGCCCGCCTGCACGCGCTCTGGACGCTTCACGCCCTTGATTCGCTCGGCAGCTCAAACCTCGTCACCGCGATCAACGACCCTCACCCCACCGTCCAGAACAATGCGCTGCGCATCGTGCCCGAACTCCGCTCCGCGCCGGCCAGCAACGTCTTCGCCGCCGTCATCAAACAGCTGAAGGACACCTCCGAACGCACCCGTCTCGACGCGCTGCTCGCGCTGACCCAGTGGACGCCCAACAAAGACGTCATCACCGCCGTCCACAAGCTGTTCTCCGACATGAAGGATTCGCGGGACGCGTGGGCCAAGTCCGCCATGCTGGGCGTCGCCCGGCTCGCGCCCACCAATTTCATCCGCGCCTCGTTCGCCTCCGACAAATCGGACAACTACCGCGAGCTCGTCACGCCGCTGGTCGAGGATTTCATCGAGAAGAAGGATGCCGGCACGACGACCTGGATTTTGTCGCACGCCGCCCGCCAGGCCGCCGGAACGGACAAGCTGAAGATCGCCATCTTCGGCGTCTTCGCCAAACACCTCGACAGCTACGCCCCGCCCGCCTCCACGAACATCGACGCCGCGCTCAAGGCCATCCTGAAATCCGAAAGCCGCTCGCTGCGCATCGCCGCCTTCCCGATCATCAGCCACTACGACACGGGCGGCGCCTACGCCGCCGAGCTGCGCGAGCTGCGCAAGTCCCTCCTGGTGGAACTCGTCAAGGACAAGGTGAAGGACGAAGATCGCAACGCCTACATCACCACGCTCATGACCGTGCAGGCGCTGCGGCCCGAGGTCATTTCGCGCCTCGACAGCCTGATCGTCAACGGCGCCTCCAAGGAGGTGCAGAAACACATCATCATCGAGCTCGGCAACACCACCAGCCCGCTGGCCGCCGCCGTGTTGCTGAAGAATTTCCCCCGGTTCGGCTCCGAGAACAGGGCGCTCGCCATCGGCACGCTGCTCAAGCGCGGCGACTGGGCGTTCGCGCTGCTCAATATGATCGAGCGCAAACAGATCGCCGTCGCCGAGCTCGGCATCCAGACGCCGACGCGCCTCATGACGCACCCCGACGCCGCCGTCTCGAAGCGCGCCAAAGCCGTCTTCGAGGCGGTGCAAGGCCCGCAGCTCCGCGAGAAGAACGAGCTCATCACCAGGTTCCAGGCCTACTTCAGCCACGCCGCGGACTTGAAGAACGGCAAGGAACAGTTCGAGAAAAACTGCGCCGTCTGCCACAAGTTCGGCGACAAGGGCAAGGACGCCGGCCCCAACCTCACCGGCGTGGGACTGCACGGGGAAAGCGTGCTGCTGACGCACATCCTCGACCCGAACCGCGTCGTCGAGGGCAACTTCATCTCCTACAACATCACCACCAGGAAAGAGGAGGAATACAGCGGCATCATCAAAAGCGAGAACAGCGAAAAGGTGGTGCTGAAGAACCTTGAGGCCGAGATCGAAATCCGCCGCGCGGACATCGCCTCCATGAAATCCTCCGGCCTGTCGCTCATGCCGGAAGGCCTCGAGGCGCTCGGCGAAAAAAACATCCGCGACATCGTCGGCTACCTCGCCGCGGTGATTCCCAAGGGATTCCGCCCGCCCGACCTCGGCGCCGCATTCACCGCGGACAGCCGCAAAGGTCTCTACGCCAGCCAGAACGAACCGGCCTCCCTCGCGTTCAAGCAATTCGGCATCGTCATGGTGGACAACATCCCCTTCAACATCGTGAACCCGACCGCCACCACGCGCGGCCAGAACGTCATCGTGCTCAAGGGCGGCTCCGGCTTCGCAAAGACGCTGCCGCAACACGTCGAGTTCCCCGTCGGCACCACGGCCAAGAAGCTCTACGTGCTCGGCGGCGTGGCCGGCTGGGGCTTCCCCTACGGCGTGCCTGACATTCAAGTCAACGTGCCCGCCGCCAGGGCGCGCATCGAATACGCCGACGGGCAGACCGAGGAAATCACCTGGCGCAACGGCGAGGAGTTCGCGGACTACGTGCGTCCCTACGAAGTGCCCGGCTCACGATCCGTCGGCGGACTGACCGATTCCGGCCAGTTGCGCTGGTTCACCATCATTCCCAAGCGCCAGGCCGAGATCAAAAAGATCGCCCTCGAAAGCTTCAACAACCACGTCGCCCCCACCTTCGTGGCGATGACGGCACAGACGGAATAATCCCCACGCGCACATCAGACTTCAGGCGCATCCGCCGAAATGATTCGTTCCAGTTCCGGGTGGAACGGGCCACCGGCCCGTTCTGTCGGGCGCACCACGGACTCACCCAACGCAGCGATGCCGCAACCGCCCGGACCGCGACCGGTCCCTCGGTCGCAGCGGGTGGAGCGCACCAGCATCGCGGAAGTCTATACGGATCGTCGTCCGTGCGACACGCTGCGAGCCGGGACGGCTCGCGCTCCGCAGCCGCACGGGCCGCGACCGGTCCCCGGTCGCAGCGGGTGAAGGCGGAGAGAGTCGGGACGGGATTCGAGGGCCTCCCTTCGTGGCAACGCGCTGCGAGCCGGGACGGCTCGCGCTCCGCAACCGCATGGACCGCGACCGGTCCCTCGGTCGCAGCGGGTGAAGGCGGAGAGAGTCGGGACGGGATTCGAGAGATTCTCTTCGTGGCAACAT
>JBDHQG010000470.1:0-4069 GCA_039806925.1 Limisphaerales bacterium | reverse complement strand
CGGACTCTTCACCTACGATCGCGAAATCCTGAAGCTCGACGGAGCCACCATCACCGCCGCGAACAAAAAGCTCTACGGCCCGCCGCCACCGGCGCCGCGCGTCACGATTCTCAGTCCGAACTCCAAGGACGCGCCCACCGAATGGGCCTACACCACGGAGCGCCCGGAGAGCAGTTGGACCGCGGCGGATTTCAACGACGCCAGCTGGAAGCGCGGCCCCGCAGGCTTCGGCACGAAAGGCACGCCGAACACCGACGCCCGCACGGAATGGAAATCGGGCGAGATCTGGCTCCGCCGCGGCTTCGATGCGCCGGCGAACTTCAAGCCGCACGAGCTGCGCCTGAGCTACTATCACGACGAGGACGCGCAGGTGTTCCTCAACGGCCAGCTCATCGCGGAGTTCAAGGGCCACGTCGGCAACTACGACGTGATGACGCTCGACGACCGCGCGCGCAAAGCGCTGAAGCCCGGTCGCAATGTTCTCGCCGTCACCTGCAAGCAGACACGCGGCGGGCAATACATCGACATCGGCCTGGAAGACGTCGAGGAATTCGAGGCTACCCAGAAGTAACGCGCCTTCCCGCTTCGCTCATGACTCTCACGGAACTCGCCAGCCAGGCGTCGCGTCGCTTTCAGGAACGCTACGGCCACACGCCACTGTGGCTGGTGGCTGCGCCGGGCCGCGTGAATCTCATCGGGGAACACACCGACTACAACGACGGGTTCGTGTTCCCGATGGGCATTGAGCGTTACACGGTGATCGCCGCGTCACCGAACGCGCTGCGCCGCGCGCACATCTTCAGCGCGGACACCAACAGCGAAGTCGCCATCGATCTGGAAGGTCCGGTGAAACGCGGCCAGCCGGGCTGGTCGAATTACATGCGCGGCGTCATCGCCGGTTTCCAGAAGTTGAAGATTGCCATTCCTGGTTTCGACGCGCTGGTGACGTCGTCAGTGCCGATGGGCGGCGGGCTTTCGAGCAGCGCCGCCCTGGAAGTTTCCACCGCCACGTTTCTGGAAGTCGCCTCCAATCACCGGCTGGATCCGGTGCAGAAGGCGTTGCTCTGCCAGAAGGCCGAGCAGGATTTCGCCGGCGTGCCCTGCGGCATCATGGATCAATTCACCTCCGTGATGGCGCGGGAGGATCACGTTCTGTTGCTCGACTGCCGTTCGCGCACCACGGAGCTCGTGCCTTTCACGAATCCGGATCTGTCGGTGCTCATCATCAACTCCAACGTGAAGCATGAGCTGACCGGCGGCGAATACGCCGGGCGTCGCACGCAGTGCGAAAACGCGGCGCGCCTGCTCTCCATTCCCTCGCTGCGCGATGTCGCGCTTCCGGCATTGGAAGCCGCCAGGAGCCGGATGGAGCCGCTCATTTATCGACGCGCACACCATGTCGTCACCGAGATCGCCCGCACCACTGAAGCCGCCCGCGAAATGCGCGCCGGCCATTGGTCGAAGCTCGGGCGGCTGATGTATGCCAGCCACGATTCGTTGCGCGACGACTTCGAGGTCAGTTGTGCCGAACTCGATCTGCTCGTCGAGCTCGCGAAGAAGCTGGGCGAGCGCAACGGCATCTTCGGCAGTCGCATGACCGGCGGCGGTTTTGGCGGCTGCACCGTCAGCCTGGTGGAAACGCGCGCGGTCGATTCCATCTGCGAACAAGTCGGCAGCGCCTACCGGAAGCAAACCGGCATCGAGCCGACGATGTTCGTCTCGCGTCCCGCCGGCGGCGCGCGGATTTTGAACTAGAACTCCGATGCGCGAGCCTCTTCTCAACGTCCGGAACGTCACGAAATCCTTCGGCGGAGTGAAGGCGCTCGACGGCGTCGGACTCACGCTGCGCGCCGGCGAGATCCACGCGCTCATGGGCGAGAACGGCGCGGGCAAATCCACGCTCATCAAGGTGCTGACCGGCGTCTACACGCCCGATGATGGGGCGATGGAGTTCGGCGGCAAAGTCATCGCCCCGCGCTCTACCCGCGAAGCGGAGGCCGCCGGCATCAGCACCGTCTATCAGGAAGTGAACCTCGTTCCCACCCTTTCCATCGCGGACAACATTCTCCTCGGCCGCCAGCCAACGCGTTTCGGTTTCCTCGACACAAAGGCCATCAAGCAACGCGCTGAAGCCGCTCTCTCTCGGCTCGGCTTGAAGCTCGACGTCAGCCTTCCGCTGAGCTCTTGCTCGATGGCGCAGCAGCAACTTGTCGCCATCGCCCGCGCGCTCGACATCCAGGCAAGGCTGCTCATCCTCGACGAGCCCACGTCCAGTCTCGACGAGCGCGAGGTGGAATTTCTCTTCGGCATCCTGCGCCGGCTTCGCGACGAAGGCATGGCCATGCTCTTCGTCACGCACTTCCTCGATCAGGTGTACGCCATCTCGGATCGCATCACCGTATTGCGCAACGGAACCTTCGTCGGTGACTTCGCCGCCGCTGAGCTTCCGCGGCTCAAGCTGATCGGAGCCATGCTCGGTCGCAATTTTGAAGAGATGCAGCACGCCGGTTCCCAATCGCCGGCCCCAGCCTCGAAGGAGCGCAACGCGTTCCTCGAAGCCAGCAGTCTCGGCAAGCGCGGCGTGATGGAGGACGTCAGCCTCGCAGCCGCCCCGGGCGAAGTCGTCGGGATCAGCGGGCTCCTCGGCTCAGGCCGCACCGAAACGGCCAAGATGCTCTTCGGTGTGCTTCCACCGGATCGTGGTCATCTGAAAGTCAACGGAACGGAGACGATCATTCGCTCCCCGCGCCAGGCGGTTCGGAACGGACTCGCCTTCTGCTCCGAAGATCGCAAGAGCGAGGGCATCATCCCACACCTCTCCGTTCGCGAGAACATGATCCTCGCGATGCAAGCGAGCCGCGGACCGCTGCGCCTCCTCGCCCGCAGCGAACAGGACACCATCGCCGCGCACTACATCCGCGCGTTGAACATCAAGACCGCCAGCGCCGAGACGCCGATCATGAATCTCTCCGGCGGCAATCAGCAGAAAGTCATGCTCGCACGCTGGCTCGCGATGCAGCCGAAGCTCATCATTCTCGATGAGCCCACGCGTGGCATCGATGTCGGTGCCAAGGCGGAGATTGAGAAGCTCGCGCATTCTCTGCGCGCTCAAGGAATGGCCGTCCTGTTCATCTCCTCCGACATCGAAGAAGTTGTCCGCACCTGCGAACGGGTGGTGGTCCTCCGCGATCGCCGGAAGATCGGCGAGCTCTCCGGTGAGGACATCCAGCCCAATCGCATCATGAACGTCATCGCCCACCATGATGAGTGATCCGTTCGCCAGAATCCGTCCGTGGTTCACCGGCGCGTCGCTGCTCTGGCCGGTGCTCGGGCTGCTCGCGTTGCTGGTCTTCAACGCCATCTACGCGCCGGGATTCTTCCACCTCGAACTTCGCGACGGCCATCTTTACGGAACGCTCGTCGATATTCTCAATCAAGGTTCCAAGGTCATGCTGCTCGCCATCGGCATGACGCTGATCATCGCCACCGGCGGCGTCGATCTCTCCGTCGGTTCACTGATGGCTATCGCCGGAGCCGTCGCCGCCGTGCTCGTCACGCAGACCGCCCTGCCCTTCGCCGCAATCGTCGGAACGACGCTCGCCTTGACCGCGATTGCGGGAACCGCCAACGGACTGCTCGTCGCCGCGGTCGGCATTCAGCCCATCATCGCCACGCTCATTCTCATGGTCGCCGGACGCGGCATCGCCATGCTCATCACCGATGGCCAGATCATCACCTTCGAACACGCGCCGCTCGTCTTCGTCGGCAACGGCCACTTCCTCGCCCTGCCGTTCACCGTAACGATGGTGCTCGCTGTGCTGCTCGCCACATTGCTCGCGACACGCAGGACCGCCATCGGGCTCTTCCTCGAATCCGTCGGTGACAACGAGAAGGCCGCGCGCTTCTGCGGCATCAACACCGCCTTCGTGAAGGTCGTGGTCTATGCCTTCAGCGGATTGTGCGCCGGCGTCGCCGGGCTCATCGCCACCTCCAACATCAAGGCCGCCGACTCCAGCCGCGTCGGTGAAATGATGGAACTCGACGCCATTTTCGCCGTCGTGGTCGGCGG
>JBDHQG010000469.1:0-4072 GCA_039806925.1 Limisphaerales bacterium | reverse complement strand
CTGGAAGCCGATGTTCGACGGCAAAACGCTCGACGGCTGGACGCAACGCGGCGGCAAGGCCATGTATCGCGTCGAGAACGGCGTGCTCATCGGCTCCTGCGTCCCGAACACGCCCAACTCCTTCCTCTGCACGCAACGCGACTTCACGAATTTCATCTTCGAGATCGAGTTCAACGTCGACAAGGGCCTGAACTCCGGCGTGCAGTTCCGCAGCCATTGCTTCGGCAAGCCGACTGAAATTCAGTGGAACGGCAAGACGATCAAGGTGCCCGCGAACCGCGTGCATGGCTTCCAGGCCGAGATTGATACCAGCACCCGCGCGTGGTCCGGCGGGCTTTTCGAGGAGGGCGCGCGCGGCTGGCTGAACGATCTCAAGGGCAATGAGCCCGCCCGCAACGCCTTCAAGCAGGGCGGATGGAACAAATTCCGGATCGAAGCCCGCGGCGATTCCATCAAGACATGGCTCAACGACGTGCCCGCCGCCGACCTGAAGGACAGCCGCGTGTCATCAGGCTTCTTCGGCCTGCAAGTCCACGGCGTCGGCAAGCGCGAGGAAACCCTCGAAGTCCGTTTCCGCAACATCCGCATCAAGGAACTTTGACTGAAAGCGGTTTCAACATGCGTAGCCGCCGAGGCGACGAGGCGCAGAAGCCGGGGATTCCCATGTTTTCCGCCTGCTCACGTCGGCGGCTGCGTTCAGGGCGGATTTTGAAACCAGTTCGAGGCTCCAATGTTTGTGGAAACTTCCAAGGAAACCAAAGCCTGCCCATGAACCTCCCGCAGATTCAGGGAAGCCACGGAGGGAGTTTTCCTCCGTGGCTTCCCTGAATCTGTGGGAATACGACTGCGGTTCATGGTTGCGCGGCTCGTCGCTGCACTGTGGAGTTCTCCTCAAGCGCGAATGCCTTTCGGGAATTCCGTCGCGCGTGCGTCCCGAAGGGACGCCTGAGAATAGCCCGGCGTTTCAACGCCGGGACAGCCATCGTCGCAAAACACGAGTCCCGAAGGGACGACAGAACATTGGGTTTCCCATTCGGATTTCTGCCGTCCCTCCGGGACTAGAATCCTCCCCGGCCTCAACCCAGCGTTGAAACGCTGGGCTATTGTCGAGCGTCCCTCCGGGACAAGCACCGTTCCGGGTGAGCGCTCCTGCTGAAGCCGTGGTGGAGCGAAACTCCGTCGAGCCCCGTCACCTTGTGGCTTGTTCGTTCAGTCTCGCCTCAATCGCCGCCAGACGCTTTTCCATCGCGCTGAGCTGGGCATCCTTTTCGTTCCGCAATTCCCTGAGCGCTTCCACAGCCAGCGCCTCGAAGCCGCGCACGCTCAGGCGCTTCATGCCGTCGCGACCCGTCTCCACCCATTCCGGGAACACCTTCTCCACCTCCTGCGCGATCATGCCCGTCTGCTGGCCGGGCAGTTCATGAATCGCCGCCGGGTTCTTATACTCGTAGGTCACGCCGTGCAGCTTCAGCAATCGCGCCAGCGCTTGTTCCAGCGGACGCACCTCCTTCTTGAGCCGCTCGTCTGACGCCACCGACCACGCGCCGCCGCCCGGCTTGCCCGCGTCGCCATTCACATGCAGCGCGAACTGCGGCGAATCCGTGTTGATGCCCACGCCGCCCGACGCGCGGATAAGGAACTGGTTCGTGCCCGTGGACGTGAAGTCCGCGTCCTGCAAATCCGCCCACACGAACGCGCCGTCATTGGTAGCTTGGGCGCGGAAGCCGGCCGCGAAACTGTTCGACCCACCAGCGAGGTTCATCTGGCCACCCGGGACGGTGCTGTATGCACCGTTGGCCTGATTCTGAGAACCGCCGGAAATCACCGCATTCCAACCGTATTGCCTGTCGTCAGGATCACTGCCAAATCGCCCAATGGTGTTCGCACTGCCGCCCCCGATCGTCGCACCATACGAAATCGACGCGATTCGGTTGCCAGTACCACCTGCAATCGTGGCCCAATGGGTATAATCTCCGGCGATGACATTGGACGCCCCTCCTCCGATCGTCGCTGCACGTATTTTGGATCCGACTCCGTTTCCCATACCGCCGCCGACTGTGACCCCGTAAGAATCACGCCCCACGACGTTGTTTCCAGCACCCCCTCCAATGGTTGAGTAAAACGAGTCTTTTCCGACCCGATTGGATACGCCACCACTTATTACAGCGCCCATCGCGTACCAAATTCCCATGTAATTCCCAGTCCCTCCGGAAATGACGGAATCCGTACACCAATCCGAGATTGTGTTACCTCTGCCGCCGGCAATAAGAGCGCCCTCTGCATGGTGATTCACCAAGTTGCCTGAGCCGCCACCGACTGTCGCATGATCTGCCCCGTCCTCGATGATGTTACTCCCGCCACCCGCGATTGATCCGTAGGAACCAGCCACCAGATTCGATTCCCCACCCGAAATCACTGCGAGCTTGGCGTCTTTGCTGAGCGTATTGCCCGAGCCACCGGCAATCACGCCCGCCGGAAGCCACGCAAACGAATCTCCCAAATCAGTCCCGCGAATCATATTGGAAGTACCGCCACCGATGACAGCTCCCCTCGTATGATGATCGATGTAGTTGCCCTGCCCGCCCGCGATTGTCGGCACGTCCGTGTAGGAGTTCATCGCGTTCCCGACACCACCACCAATGGTCGCGCCACGCGAATCGCGCGCGCCCGCCCTGTTCTCCAGGCCGCCGGCGACCGTTGAATACGCCGCATCATAACCAGCCGAATTACGGACGCCTCCGCCAATCGTGGAACCATTGTTATACCAACCCAGGAAATTGCTCGCTCCCCCTGAGATTGTTGCGTTCTGGCTCCACACTTCCATCCGGTTGGCTTCGCCTCCTCCGATGACCGCACCCTTCGACCCCAGTTCGATGACATTGCTGCGCCCACCACTGATCAACGCAAAGTCCGAGCTGAAATTCCGGTTTTCAACTCCGCCAACAATGGCCGCGCCCTGAATCGGCCGGCCCTCCGCTGTGCTGATTTCATTCCGCGCACCGCCACCAATCATCGCATTGAACGTGTTCGATTGGATGAGATTGTCCGCGCCGCCACCAATCGATCCATACCAGCCATTGACTGAGTTCGATCGCCCACCGGAGATTGTCGAAAATCCGATCTCATACCCGGTGCGGTTGCCATCTCCACCGCCAATCGTATTGGCGCTGGAGTAGTGGCCGATCCGGTTGTAAGACCCGCCAGCGATAGTTCCAGACGATCCTGGTCCGCTAATCTCATTGCGAATACCGCCACCAACGGTCGCGTAGGAAGCCTGGCCCACACCATTATTGATTCCGCCTCCAACCGTCGCACCGGTGACACCGGCCACACCAGCAGCGTTTCCCATTCCTCCTCCAATCGTCGAATAGGTCGAGTCAGTGCCCGTGCGGTTGCCAACGCCGCCGGAGATTGTTGAACCGTAGCTAAACCAACCCAAACTATTGCTCGCGCCGCCCGAGATCGTGGCGTTGAAGTTCCAAATATTCATGTAGTTAGCTATGCCTCCAGCGATCACAGCGCCCGAGGATCCCAGTTCAAGAACGTTGCTTCGGCCGCCGCCAATGCTGGCCCAATCTGCCTTTTCGCCGATTCGATTGAAATGTCCGCCAGCCAGCGTCGCGTGATCCGCATTCTGCACGATCTGATTCCCCTCACCACCCGCAATCACCGAGAACACCGTGCCGCGCGCCAGCCAGTTGCTCAGGCCGCCGGACACCGTCGAGAAATACGATTCATCCTCAACGTCATGATACCCGCCGCCCGCCACCGTCACGCCGTGATTCTGCGTCGTCACATACGAGCCCACGCCACCGATGATGTTCGGCATGAACCCCAGCGTCGGCGACGTCGCCGGCTGGAATCGCATCACCCGCTGCCCGTTCAACGCGATGTCCAGCGGCGCACCCGAATACGTCGCCAATCCGCCCGCGGTAAGCGCAAAGAGTGATTGCGGCGTCGCCGTCAGCCGCTGGCGCGGACTCAACGTCACCGGCAGGCCGTCGCACGCCGCGCATTGCACCGCGATCTCCAGCCACCGCTCCTCGCCCGTGAAGACGCCGCTGCCGAAATC